>NZ_AZND01000052.1:0-20049 GCF_000576205.1 Methylibium sp. T29
CAAGCCGCGGCCAGGCCTCCGGCCGAGGCGCTGGCCGAGCTGCCAGGCGCACGCCTGCAGGGCAGCGGCCGTCTGCGCTACTTCGGCCTGCACATCTACGACGCCCGGTTGTGGGTGGGCCCCGACTATCCCGCCACCGCCCCCAGCCGGGAGGACTATGCGGCGCACCGCTTCGCGCTCGAGCTCGAGTACGCCCGCTCGCTCGACGGCGAGAAGATCGCCGAGCGCTCGATCGACGAGATGCAGCGCGCCGGCCCGCTGCCCGACGCTCAGCGACAGGGCTGGCTGGCCTTCATGACGACGACCTTCCCCAACGTGGTGGCCGGCTCCCGGATCACCGGGGTGCACCGGCCGGGCGAGATGGCGCGCTTCTACTTCAACGGCCAGCCGGCCGGCGAGCTGCGCGACCCCACATTCGCGCAGCGCTTCTTCGGCATCTGGCTCGGTCCGCAGACCTCGCAGCCGGCGCTGCGGCGATCGCTGCTCGGGGACACGCCATGAGCGAGCGGGCCATGGCAGCGCTCGGCCTGCCGCCCGCCACAGCCGGGCTGGCTTCGTCCGGCGACGGCCTGCGCTACGGCGCCCTCGGCCTGCCGCTGGCCTTCGTCGCACTGCCGCTGTACGTGCTGCTGCCGAACCACTACGCGGCGCAGTTCGGCGTGCCGCTGGCCGCGCTCGGCGCCGTGCTGCTCGCCGCGCGTCTGCTGGACGCGCTGGCCGACCCCCTGATCGGCCGCTGGGTGGACCGGCTGTTCGCGCGGAAGGTCCTGTCAGCGTGGTGGGCCGCCACGATCGCGGCGCTGGTGCTCGCGACCGGCTTTCGAGCGCTGTTCTTTCCCGCCGTCGAAGGCACGGCGGCCCTGCTCGCGTGGTGCTCGATCGGTCTGGTCTTCACCTACCTGGGCTACAGCGTGGTCTCGGTGGTCCACCAGGCCTGGGGGGCACGGCTCGGCGGCGACGAGGCGGGCCGCGCCCGCGTGGTCGCGTGGCGCGAAGGGGCCGCGGTGGTGGGCGTGCTGATCGCCAGCGTGCTGCCGTCGGCGTCCGGCCTGCAGGCCACCACGCTGGTGTTCGCGGTGCTGCTGCTGGCCGGGCTGGCGCTGCTGCGGCAGGCACCAAGGGCGGTGCTTCGCCCTCCTCTGGCCACCGGTGGCGCCGCATCGGTGCAGCCGTTTCGCGTGACGGCGTTTCGACGCCTGCTGGCGATCTTCATCGTCAACGGCATCGCCAGCGCAGTACCGGCCACGCTGGTGCTGTTCTTCATCCGCGACCGGTTGCAGGCACCGGCCTGGGAGCCGGCTTTCCTGGCGGCGTACTTCGCGGCCGGCGCGCTATCGATCCCGCTGTGGCTGCGCAGCGTCGCCCGCTTCGGCCTGGCGCGCAGTTGGCTCGCCGGCATGGGGCTGGCGATTGCCACCTTCGGCTGGGCCGCGACGCTGGGCGCCGGCGACACGCTCGGCTTCCTCGCGGTGTGCATCGCCAGCGGCGCGGCGCTCGGCGCCGACCTCACGCTACCCGGCGCGCTGCTGACCGGCGTGATCCAGCGTGCTGGCCACGCCGGCCACGGCGAGGGCGCCTACCTCGGCTGGTGGAACTTCGCGACCAAGCTCAACCTCGCGCTCGCCGCGGGCGTGGCCTTGCCGTTGCTGCAGGCCACGGGCTACGAGACCGGTGCGCGAGACCCCCAGGCGCTCGCCGCGCTGAGCTTCGCCTACTGCCTGCTGCCGTGCGCGCTGAAGCTCGGCGCCGCGCTGCTGCTGTGGGCGCTGTGGCTGCGCCACCCCGACGCTGGAGATTTCGCATGAACAAGCGCACCCTGCTGGCGGCCGTCGGCGCCACCGTGGCACTCGCGGCCACCGGCGGCCTGACCGGCTGCGCCGGCCCGACCGTCGCAGACTACGCCGCCGAGCAGCCGACGCTCGACCTCGCCCAGTACTTCAACGGCACGCTCGACGCCCATGGCGTGTTCACCGACCGCTCGGGCAAGGTCGTCAAGCGCTTCCGCGTGGTGATGAAGTGCAGCTGGCAGGGCCACGACGGCGTGCTCGACGAGGACTTCACCTACAGCGACGGCACGAAACAGCGCCGCGTCTGGCGCCTGAAGAAGCTCGACGGCGGCCGCTACACCGGCACCGCAGACGACGTGAGCGGCGAGGCACAGGGACAGGCCGCGGGCAACGCCTTCAACTGGCGCTACACGCTGCGCCTGCCGGTGGACGGCAGGGTCATCGACGTGCAGTTCGACGACTGGATGTACCTGATGGACGAGCGCGTGATGCTGAACAAGGCAGTGATGAGCAAGTTCGGTGTCCGCCTCGGCGAGGTCACGTTGTCCTTCTACAAGCGCTGAGCCTCCGTGTCCCTGAATCCCCCCCTTACCGAGTGGTCCGGCCAGCTCGCCTGGCTGGTCGGCGCCTCCAGCGGCATCGGTCGCGCCACCGCGTCGGCGCTGCATGCGCAGGGGGCGACCGTGGTGGTGTCGGCCCGCAAGGCGGCGGACCTCGAGCGCTTCGTGCAGGAGCATCCCGGCAGCCATGCGGTGGTGCTCGACGCGACCGACCGTGCCGCGATGCAGGCCGCCGCGCGCCGCGTGCGGGGCCTGATGGGTCGTATCGATCTCGCGATGTACTGCGCGGGCCACTACAAGCCGCAGCGCGCCACGGCCTTCGACCTCGACGAGATGCTGCTGCACCAGCAGGTCAACTATGTCGGCGCGCTGCATCTGGTCGACGCGGTGCTGCCCGGGCTGCTCGAGCAGGCCGCGGCCGGCTCGGGAGGGCACTTGAGCCTGGTCGGCAGCGTGGCCGGCTACCGCGGACTGCCGAACTCGCTGGCCTACGGGCCGACGAAGGCGGCGCTGATCAACCTGGCGCAGACGCTCTACCTCGACCTGCACGCGAAGGGCATCGGCGTGTCGATCGTCAACCCCGGCTTCGTCGAGTCGCCGCTGACGGCGCAGAACGACTTCGCGATGCCGGCGCTGCTGACCCCCGAGCAGGCGGCGCAGGCCATTCTCGCGGGCTGGGCCTCGGGCGTCTTCGAGCTGCACTTCCCGAAGCGCTTCACGCTGTGGATGAAGTTGCTGAGCCACGTGGGTGACGGCCTGTACTTCAAGGCGGTGCGCCGCGCCACGGGTCTGTGATGTCCGCATCCACCGACGACTCCCGCGTCGCACGCGTGATCGCACGCTTCGAGCACCTCACCCGCGCGGACCTGCCGCGCCTGGGCGAGATCTACACCGAAGGCGCGCTGTTCAAGGACCCCTTCAACGAGGTCGAGGGGCAGGCTGCCGTGCAGGCGGTGTTCGCCCACATGTTCGACGCGCTCGACGAACCGCGCTTCGTGGTGCGGGACGTCATCGTGCAAGGCGACCAGTGCCTGCTGACCTGGGACTTCCTGTTCCGCTTCAGGCGCTACCGCTACGAGTTGCAGACGGTGCGCGGCGCCTCGCACCTGCGCTTCGCCGCCGACGGCCGGATCGCGCAGCATCGTGATTACTGGGATGCCGCCGAGGAGCTGTACGAGAAGCTGCCAGCGATCGGCGTGCTGATGCGCTGGCTCAAGCGCCGTGCCAGCCGCTGAGGGACCGCCGGTTCAGGGACCCTCGGGTCCGGCACGCATGCGCAGTGCCACGGCGATCACGCTGACGGCGAGCGCGGCCAGCCAAAGCGACTGCCCCGGCACACCGCAGCGTTCGAGCATCAGGCCGCTGACCGCCGGCCCGACGGCGCCGCCGGCGGTGTAGCCGGTGATCATCGCTGCGGTGCCGGCGATGGTGGAGCGACCGGTGAACTCGTGCGCCACGCGGACCATCGTCAAGGTGTAGAGCGCGCCGCCGATCGCGCCCCACAGGAAAGCCGCCACCCAGAACAACGCGGCCACGCGGGGTGCCAGGCCGAAGGCCAGCACCGACAGCAGCAACAAGGCACCGGCGACGCCGAACACCCGCCGCACCGGCGCGTGGTCCGCCAGCCAGCCGGCCGGGTACTGCAGCACGAAGCTGCCGACGCCCAGCGCGCCGGCGATCGACGTCGCCACGCCGAGCGACATGCCGAGCTGCGACCCATAGGCCGCGGTGATGCCACCGAGGCCCGCCTCGAACACACCACCCGCGAAGGCAATCCACACCAGTGCCGGCCGCGCCCGCAGCGCGGCCCGCAGGCTGTCGCGGCCGCCGCCGGTGTGCGAGGCCCGCAGACGGCCGACCGCGGGGCCGGCCGTGACCCCCAGCGCCAGCGCGTAGATGGCGGCGGCGCCCCACAGCAGCCAAACCGTGTGCAGAGGCTGCCCCGCGGGCAACAGCCATTGCAGCGCACCGGGCAGCAAGGGACCGACCGCGAGAGCTGCGCCCAGCGCGGTCTGGTACATCCCGGTGAAGCGGCCGCGCCGGGCCGGCGGCGCGTTGAAGGCGATCAGCGCCTCGGTGCCGTTCCATTCGGCCGCCGCGCCCAATGCGCCGAGCACCGACCAGCAACACCAAGCGAGATAGCTGTCGGTCAGCGCATAGCCCGCCAGTGACAGCACGCCCAGCACCAAGCCGCCCCGGTAGGCGCGGATCACGCCGAGGCGCGCGAACACGCGCGGCATCACCGGGATCATCGTCGCCACGGTCAGGAAGGGCAGCATCGCGAACAGGCCGATCGCGCCAGCGTTCACACCCCGGCGCTGAAGCGTCACGGCGAGCACCGGGTTGACGACGCTGAAGGCCAGCACCACCAGCGTCGTGCCCGCCCCGATGCGCCAGAGCCCGCGGCCCACGGGAGCATCGGAGCTCATCGCGTCTCACCGGCAGCGCGGAGACCCCGCGCCGCCATCACAGCCAACCCTTGCGACGGAAATACCAGAACGGCGCGATCACCGACGCGACCATCAGGCCCAGCGCGTACGGATAGCCCAGGCTCCAGTCGAGTTCCGGCATCGCCTTGAAGTTCATGCCGTAGATGCTGGCGATCAGCGTCGGCGGCAGCAGCGCGACGCTGGCCACCGAGAACAACTTGATGATCTTGTTCTGGTTGATGTTGATGAAGCCGACGATGGCATCCATCAGGAAGTTGATCTTGTCGAACAGGAAGGCGGTGTGCGAATCCAGCGAGTCGATGTCGCGCAGGATCTGGCGCGCCTCCTCGAACTGCTCGGCATTGAGCAGGCGGCTGCGCATCATGAAGCTGACCGCGCGTCGCGTGTCCATCACGTTGCGGCGGATGCGGCCGTTCAAGTCTTCCTGGCGCGCGATGGCGGCCAGCACCTCGGCGGCGGTCTGGTCGTTCACCTCCGACTGCAGCACGCGCGACGACACCTTCTCCAATTCGTCGTAGATGCCCTCGAGCGAATCGGCCGAGTACTCGGCGTCGGCGTCGTAGAGCTTGAGCAGCACGTCCTTGGCGTCTTCGATCAGCGCCGGCGTGCGGCGCGCCCGCAACCGCAGCAGGCGGAACACCGGCAGGTCCTCGGCATGCACCGAAAAAAGCACCTTGTCGTGCAGGATGAACGCCACGCGGACATTTCGTGTCGCCTCGTCGTGGATCAGGAAGTCGGAGCGGATGTGCAGTTCGCCGTTGTCTTCCTCGTAGAAGCGGGCGGACTCCTCCAGATCGTCGTCGACGATGTTCTCGGGAATGTGCAGTCCGAAGCGACCGGCCAGCCAACCCTTTTCCTCGGGCGTCGGGCTTTCCAGGTCGACCCACACCGGCCGCACATGGGCGAGCGCTGCCGCGCTCTCGATTTCTTCTTGGAACAGCCGCCCATTGGCGAGCGTGAAGACGTTCAGCATGCGAACTCCAACAACCGCGCGGGCCGACGCGCCGCGGATTCGACCCCGGAAGCTGGGCTCGGGGTCGGCTTGGGAAGTGAGATCGAGACCGTCTCACTCCCTGCGGTATCGCGCCACCCGAAGTGGCGCGGAAGCGGTTGGAGTGGACGGTCACCGAGGTGGGGTGGTGTCCAACGGAAGCTCCGACAACGAAACCCAAGGATTATGGCATTCGCGCCAAGGCGCCGAGCCCGCTGCGGCCCGTTTCCGGCTTGGTCATCGGCTTGTCACGCCGCAGCGTCGGGCGCACACTGAACCGGACCGTCGGGGCACGGCATGTCGTGTCCCTGCGTCGCTGGTTTCCTTCTCAACCCTCAGTGAAAGGCGAACTTATGAACCTGACGATCAGCGGACACCATCTCGAAGTGACGCCTTCTCTGCGTGAGTATGTACTTACAAAGCTAGATCGGGTCACTCGACATTTCGATCAGGTCGTCGACATCAATGTCCTGCTGAGCGTCGAGAAGCAGAAGGAGAAGGAGAAGCGGCAGAAGGCCGAGGTCAACGTGCACGTCAAGGGCAAGGACATCTTCGTCGAATCGGCCCACGAAGACCTGTACGCCGCCATCGACGAGCTGATGGACAAGCTCGACCGCCAGGTCTGCCGCCACAAGGACAAGGTGCAGGACCACCACCACGCCTCGGCCAAGCGCCTCGATGCACCAGATCTGCAGTAAGCCCACCGCAAGGATCACGGACCATAAAGGAGCGGCCTGCGGGCCGCTTTGTTCTTGCCGATCGGACGGGAAGTCGTTGCCGCACCGCAACCGCAGGCACCTCATCGCGGGGACTGGAGGGCTCGCCTGAGACTCGGGGCCGGCCTCCTTCCTATAATTTGTCACTCGTTTGTTGCGAAGCGCTGGCCAAGGCCCCTCTCGTCGAAACCGGCGCTGCCCCTAGATGAACCGTCTCTCCGCCATCCTGCCCGCCAGCAACGTGCTGGTGGATGTGGACGCCACCAGCAAGAAGCGCGTGTTCGAGCAGGCGGGCCTGCTGTTCGAGAACCGGCACGCGATCGCACGGGCGACGGTCACCGACAACCTGTTCGCCCGTGAACGCCTGGGATCCACCGGCCTGGGACATGGCGTGGCCATCCCGCACGGCCGGATCAAGGGGCTGAAGAACCCGCTCGCGGCGGTGATCCGCATGCAGCAGCCGATCGGTTTCGACGCACCGGACGACGAACCTGTGTCGCTGCTGATCTTCCTGCTGGTGCCCGAAGCGGCCACACAGCGACACCTCGAGATCCTCTCGGAGATTGCCGAACTGCTGTCGGACCGGGCCCTGCGCGACAAGCTCAAGGCAGAGCCCGACGCCGCCAAGCTCCACGAGTTGATTGCCAACTGGGAACCGCTGAAGTCGGTCGCGTGAGCGACCTGCCGGTCCCGGGTCGAACGGTGCAGCGGGCTTGCATCGGGGGCGATGCCATGAAGCAGCCCCAACCCGCTCGTCTTGCGACACCGAATCCGCGCGTGCCTTGCTGCGCAACGGCTGGCGCGATCCGAGGCGGTCAATGAAGCCCCAATCCGTTCGTTCTGCAGCACCGCGTCCGCGCGTGCCTTGCTGCGCAACGGCTGGCGCGATCCGAGGCGGTCAATGAAGCCCACCGTCATCAGCGCAGAAGCGCTGTTCGAGGCTCACCGCACCGCGCTGCGCTGGGAATGGCTTGCCGGCCACGCCCACCCGGAGCGCCGCTTCGACGAGGTCGCGGTGCGCGATGCCCAGTCGGCCGCCGACCTGGTGGGCTACCTGAACTACATCCACCCCTATCGCGTGCAGATCGTCGGGCGACGCGAGGTGCGCTACCTCGTCGACGTTCCCCCGGAAGACCAGGAACGTCGCATCTCGCGCATCGTGACGCTGGAACCGCCGGTGGTGATCGTGGCCGACCAGCAGACGCCGCCGGACCGGCTGGTCGCGATGTGCGAACGCGCCGACATCCCCCTGTTCGTGACCGAGGAATCCGCCGGCCATGTGATCGACGTGCTGCGCGCCCACCTGAGCCAGCACTTCGCCGACCGCACCACGCGGCACGGCGTGTTCATGGACATCCTCGGCCTGGGCGTGCTGCTGACCGGCGAGTCCGGCCTGGGCAAGAGCGAACTCGGCCTGGAGCTGATCTCGCGCGGCCACGGCCTCGTGGCGGACGACGCAGTCGACCTGTACCGGGTGTCGCAGACGGCCCTGGAAGGCCGCTGCCCCGACCTGCTGCTGAACCTGCTCGAGGTGCGCGGGATCGGCCTGCTCGACATCAAGGCGATCTTCGGTGAGACCGCGGTGCGTCGCAAGATGCGCCTCAAGCTCATCGTGCACCTGGTGCGGAAGGAGACGATGGAGCGCGACTTCGAACGGCTGCCCTACGAGCCGCTTTACGAAGACGTCCTCGACGTACCGGTGCTGAAGGCGGTGATCGCGGTCGACGCCGGCCGCAACCTCGCCGTGCTGGTCGAAGCCGCAGTGCGCAACACCATCCTGAAGCTGCGCGGCATCGACACCTACCAGGAGTTCATCGCCCGCCATCGCATCGCGATGGAAGGCGACGAACCGATCTGAACGTCGGTCAGCGCGGCGAGTTGCTGCCCTTGCAGCCGTCGCGCCCGCAGATCACGTAGAGCGCGAGCGAGTGGTCCTGCAGCTCGTAGCCTCGCTCGCGGGCAATCTGCAGCTGGCGCTTCTCGATCTCGGCGTCGTAGAACTCCTCGACCCGCCCGCACACGACGCACACCAGATGGTCATGGTGCTTGCCCTCGTTGAGCTCGAACACCGACTTGCCCGACTCGAAGTGATTGCGAGACAGGATGCCGGCCTGCTCGAACTGCATCAGCACCCGGTAGACCGTGGCCAGGCCGATGTCGGAACCGTCGGCCAGCAAGTGCTTGTAGACGTCCTCGGCCGTCAGGTGGCGCACCGCCGAGGTCTGGAACACCTCGAGGATCTTGAGGCGCGGCAGGGTGGCCTTGAGTCCGCTGCTCTTGAGGTCTTCGGCATGGGTGGTCATCGGCAGGTCCTCGGGGCAGGTGGGCTCCACTAGAATTCTTGGATCATATCGAGCCTGCGGCCCTGGTGCGGCGGGCACCCCGTCGCTCTCGCAGCGGCCCGCCTGCTGCACCGATGTCCATGCCTTCCTCGCCCCATCTCCGTGCCCTGTGCCTGCTGCTGGCGTCCGTCGTGCTCGGCGGCTGCAGTTCCATGCGCTCCACGTCGGACCGCCTGTTCGGGCTGATCACCCCTTATCGCGTCGAGGTTGTTCAGGCAACGTCGTGACGCAGGAGATGGCTGCTGCCGTCAAGCCCGGCATGACGCGGGCGCAGGTCCGTGACACCCTGGGGTCACCGCTGCTCGCCGACATCTTCCACGCCGACCGCTGGGACTACGTGTTCACGATCCGGCGCCCGGGCGCAGCCTACCAGCAGCGCCGCGTCACCGTGCTGTTCGATGGCGACACGATGAAATCCTTCGAGGCCGACGAACTGCCGAGCGAGCGCGACTTCGTGTCGTCGATCGACACCAAGAGCACGAAAGGCGCCAAGGTGCCGACCCTGGCCTTGAACGACGAACAGCTCAAGGCGCTGCCGATGCCCGCCAAGGGCAGCATCCCGGAGCCGAACAGCGCGCCGCAGGGCCCGGCCCGCGACTACCCGCCGCTGGAGGCGACGCCGTGAAGGCGGTGGCCGCGGCTGAACGGCGCCGCATCGCGATCGCCGGTGCGTCGGGCCGCATGGGCCACATGCTGATCGAGGCCGTGCTGGCCTCGGACGACTGTGTGCTGGCGGGCGCGCTCGACCGGCCCGACAGCCCCCAGCTCGGGCAGGATGCCGCCGGTTTCCTCGGCCAGCGCAGCGGCGTGATGATCACCGACGACCTGCGTACCGGGCTCGCGAACGCCCAGGTCCTGATCGACTTCACGCGCCCCGAGGGCACGCTGGCCCACTTGCAGGCCTGCCGCGAGCTCGGCGTGCAGCTGGTGATCGGCACCACCGGTTTCGACGAGGCCGGCAAGGCTCGCATCTCCGAGGCCGCGCAGCACATCGCCATCGTGATGGCGCCCAACATGAGCGTGGGCGTGAATGTGGTTCTGCAACTGCTGGCCACCGCCGCCAAGGCACTGAGCCAGGGCTACGACATCGAGATCATCGAGCCCACCACCGCCACAAGGTCGACGCCCCCAGCGGCACCGCGCTGAAGATGGGCGAAGTGGTGGCCGACGCGCTGGGCCGCGATCTGAAGTCCTGCGCGGTCTACGGTCGCGAGGGCGTCACCGGTGAACGCGATCCGTCGACGATCGGCTTCGCCACCGTGCGCGGCGGCGACATCGTCGGCGATCACACCGTGCTGTTCGCCGGCACCGGCGAGCGCATAGAAATCACGCACAAGTCCAGCAGTCGCGCCACCTATGCCCAGGGCAGCCTGCGCGCGGTGCGTTTCCTCGCCGACCAGCAGCGCGGCCTCTACGGCATGGAGGCCGTTCTGGGCCTCGTGGCGACGTGACCAGCGGTCTCGTGCACTTCTGGTCCGAGGGTGACGCGATCACCCGCCTCGTCGCCGCGCTGCTGTTGCTGATGTCGGTCAGCGCGTGGGTGCTGATCTTCTGGAAGTCCTGGCTGCTGCGCCGGGTGCGTGCCGACCTCGCGCGCGCCGTCCCGGCGTTCTGGGCCGCGCCCGATCTGGCGGCAGCCCGCACGCAGTTGCAGATTTTCGATCGCGAGGCGGCGCTGGTGCCCCTGCTCGACGCCGGGCTGCAGTCCGCCCGCGGTGGCACGCTCGAGGCCGCCGGCGCGCGCGCCTCGCAGCTCACGCGCCGCCTGCGCGACGCCTTGCACGGCGTGCTGATGCAACTGCAGTTCGGCCAGGTGCTGCTCGCGTCGATCGGCGCGACGGCGCCCTTCATCGGCCTGTTCGGCACCGTCTGGGGCATCTACCACGCGCTGCTCGGCATCGCCGCGGCCGGCAACCTGAGCATCGACCGCATCTCCGGCCCGGTCGGCGAGGCCCTGGTCATGACGGCCGCCGGCCTCGCGGTCGCGATCCCCGCGGTGCTGGCCTACAACGTGTTCGGCAAGCTGGTCGGCGCCTGCGAGGCCGAACTCGAGGGCTTCGCCCACGACCTGCGCGAGATGCTGCTCGACGACGCCTCGGCGCCCCGCCCGGGCACCGAGCGAGGCTGAACCGTCATGGCCTTCGGTCGCCTGGAGCGCACCGCGCTGCCGCAGCCGATGAGCGACATCAACATGACGCCGCTGATCGACGTGATGCTGGTGCTGCTGGTGATCTTCATGATCAGTGCCCCGCTGATGACCTCGAGCCTGCGCCTCGACCTGCCCCGGGCCGATGCCGCAACGCCCAGCGACACGCCCAGCTTCGTCAGCGTCGCGCTCACGCCCGACGGCGCACTCCATTTAGGCGACGAGGCCCTGGCCGACGCCGCCTTCGACGCCCGCATCCGCGAAGCCGCCCGGCGCCAGCCCGGTCTGGAGGTGCAGTTGCGCGCCGACCAGTCCGTGCCCTACGGCCGCGTGGCCGCGCTGATCGGCCGACTGCAGAGCGCCGGCCTCAACCGCATCGCCTTCGTCGCGCAACCCACCGAGGCCGCGTCGCCTTCCTCGAACTGAGCGCCACGGCACGCCCGTCGTCCTCGACGGGTCGCGCCCTAGAATCCATCGACTTTCCCGAGACGGCGCCATCGCAGCGCCCGTGCCCTGCATGAGCACCCCGCATCCAGCCCCCGCCTCCGCTTACGAACCCGGCGCGATCGAAGCCGCCGCCCACGCGCACTGGACTGCGCGCGACGCGCACCGCGTCGTCGAGGACACGAGCCGCCCGAAGTTCTACGCCTGCTCGATGCTGCCCTACCCCAGCGGCAAGCTGCACATGGGCCACGTGCGCAACTACACCATCAACGACATGATGGCGCGCTACCTGCGCATGAAGGGCTACAACGTCCTGATGCCGATGGGCTGGGACGCCTTCGGCCTGCCGGCGGAGAACGCGGCGATCGACAAGAAGGTGGCGCCGGCGCAGTGGACGCGCGACAACATCGCCGACATGAAGTCGCAGATGCAACCGCTCGGGCTGGCCTTCGACTGGTCGCGCGAGGTCGCCACCTGCGACCCGGGTTACTACAAGTGGAACCAGTGGTTCTTCCTGAAGCTGCTCGAGAAGGGCATCGCCTACAAGAAGACACAGGTCGTGAACTGGGACCCGGTCGACCAGACCGTGCTCGCCAACGAGCAGGTGATCGACGGCCGCGGCTGGCGCAGCGGCGCCCCGGTGGAACGGCGCGAAATCCCGGGCTACTACCTCGCGATCACGCAGTACGCCGACGAACTGCTGGCCAACGTCGCCGACCCGGCCAGCCCCGGCTTCCTGCACGGCTGGCCCGAGCGCGTGCGGCTGATGCAGGAGCACTGGATCGGCAAGAGCGCCGGCGTGCGCTTCGCCTTCCCGCACGAGATCCGCGACGCCGACGGCACGTTGGTCGGCGACGGCCTGATGCACGTCTTCACGACGCGTGCCGACACCATCATGGGCGTGACCTTCTGCGCGGTCGCACCCGAGCACCCGCTGGCGACGCATGCCGCTGCCTCGGACCCGGACCTCGCCGCCTTCATCGAAACCTGCAAGGCCGGCGGCACGACCGAGGCCGAACTGGCCACCAAGGACAAGGAAGGCCGGCCGACCGGCTTGTTCGTGAAGCATCCGCTGAGCGGCGCGCCGGTGCCGGTGTGGGTCGGCAACTACGTGCTGATGGGCTACGGCGACGGCGCCGTGATGGGCGTGCCGGCCCACGACGAGCGTGATTTCGCGTTCGCCAAGAAGTACGGCATCGATATCTTGCAGGTGGTGCACGTCGACGGCGAACACTTCAGCTACGACCACTGGCAGGACTGGTATGCCGACAAGCAGCGCGGCGTGACCATCAACTCCGGCAACCTGAGCGGACTGAGCTACCCGGTGGCGGTCGACGCGGTGGCCGCGGCGCTGGCCGCTCAGGGCCTGGGCGACAAGAAGACCACCTGGCGCCTGCGCGACTGGGGCATCAGCCGCCAGCGCTACTGGGGTACGCCGATCCCCATCATCCATTGCACCGGATCGGGACCGGGGTCCGACAACCCCGGGTGCGGCGACGTGCCGGTGCCCGAGCAGGACCTGCCGGTGCTGCTGCCCGAGGACCTGATCCCCGACGGCTCGGGCAACCCGCTGAACAAGAGCGCCGCCTTCCTGAACGTGGCCTGCCCGAAGTGCGGCGCCCCGGCCAAGCGCGAGACGGACACGATGGACACCTTCGTCGATTCGTCGTGGTACTACATGCGCTACTGCTGCCCCGACAGCGACGCGGCGATGGTCGACTCGCGCAACGACTACTGGATGCCGATGGACCAGTACATCGGCGGCATCGAGCACGCGGTGCTGCACCTGCTGTACGCGCGCTTCTGGACCAAGGCGATGCGCGACTGCGGGCTGGTCAAGTTCGACGAGCCGTTCACGAAGCTCTTCACCCAGGGCATGCTGCTCAACGAGTCCTATTACCGCGAGGACGCCTCGGGCAAGAAGCGCTGGTTCTACCCCAGCGAAGTGGAGGTGCAGTTCGACGACAAGGGCCATCCGGTCGGTGCGATCGCGCGCGAGGACGGCCAGCCGGTGCAGCTGGGCGGCATCGAGAAGATGTCGAAGTCGAAGAACAACGTGGTCGAGCCGCGCGACATCATCGCGAAGTTCGGCGCCGACACGGCGCGCCTGTTCACGATGTTCGCCGGCCCGCCGGACCAGAGCGCCGCGTGGTCGGACTCGGGTGCCGAGGGCAGCTTCCGCTATCTGCGCCGGCTGTGGGCCTTCGCGACGAAGCAGCGCGAGGCAGTGCAGGCCGCCGGCACCGACTTCGCCGACGCCTCGCGCGCCGCCATCGACCTGCGGCGCGACGTGCATCTGCTGCTGCGCCAGGTGAGCCACGACTACGACCGCCTGCAGTACAACACTGTCGTCTCCGGCGCGATGAAGCTGCTCAATGCGCTGGAAAGCGCCGCGCTCGCCGACACCGCCGCCGACCGCGCGGCGCTGCGCGAGGGCCTGGGCATCCTGTTGCGTGCGCTCTACCCCGCCGCGCCGCACATCGCGCACGCGCTGTGGCAGGACCTCGCTACGCCGCGGCCCACGGCGACCTGCTCGACGCGCCCTGGCCGGAGGTCGACGAACAGGCGCTGGTGCAGGACGAGATCGAGCTGGTGCTGCAGGTCAACGGCAAGCTGCGCGGTGCGCTGAAGGTGCCCGCGTCGGCCGACCGGGCGGCGATCGAGGCCGCTGCGCTGGCCAGCCCCGAGCTCGCGAAGTTCGCCGAGGGCCGCACGCCGAAGAAGGTGGTGGTGGTGCCCGGCCGGCTGGTCAACGTGGTGGTGTGAGCCGCATGTCGCCTCTGCACCGTCGCACCACGCTGAAGGCCGCGTTCGCGCTGTCGGCCCTTGCCTTGTCCGGCTGCGGTTTCCAGCTGCGCCGCCCGCCGAAACTGAGCTTCTCGACGGTGCAGCTGGTCGGCTTCCCGCAGCGCTCGCCGTTCACCGAGCAATTGCGGCGCAGCATCGAGGCCAGCGGCACAACGCGCGTGGTCGAGTCGCCGGCCCAGGCCCAGGTGGTGCTCGAGGCGCTGGAGGACGTGCGCGACAAGTCGGTCGCCGCACAGACTGCCGCCGGACAGGTGCGCGAGTTCACGCTGCGCACGCGGCTGCGCTTTCGCTTGCGCACGCCGGGCGGGCGGCTGCTGATCCGCGACACCGAGTTGCTGCTGAGCCGCGACATGAGCTACAACGAGACCAACGCACTCGCCAAGGAACAGGAAGAGGCCATGCTCTACCGCGGCATGCAGAGCGACATCGTCGACCAGGTGATGCGCCAGCTCGCCGCCGTGCCGGCCCCTTAGGCTCGCAAGCGCATGCAGATCAAGCCCGACCAGCTCGATGCGCATCTGAAGAAGGGCCTGCGTCCGCTGTACACGCTGCACGGCGACGAGCCGCTGCTGGCGCTGGAGGCGAGCGACGCCATCCGCGCCGCGGCACGCGATGCCGGGCACACCGAGCGCGAGGTGCACCACGTCGCCGGCGCGCACTTCGACTGGAGTTCGCTGCTCGGCGCGGCCAGCTCGATGAGCCTGTTCGCCGAGGCCAAGATCGTCGAGATCCGCATCCCGTCGGGCAAGCCGGGCAAGGACGGGTCGCAGGCGCTCCAGCACTATTGCGAACACCTGCCCGAGGGCGTGGTGACGCTGGTCACGCTGCCGCGGCTGGACCGCCAGCAGTCGGGCAGTGCCTGGTTCGGCGCGCTGGAATCGGCCGGCGTGACGCTGCGCCTCGACCCGGTGGAACGTCAGGCGCTGCCGCAGTGGATCGCGCAGCGCCTCGCGGCGCAGAACCAGCGCGTCGCCGCCGACGAGGAGGGGCAGCGCACGCTGGCTTTCTTTGCCGACCGGGTCGAGGGCAACCTGCTGGCGGCCCAGCAGGAGCTCACCAAGCTCGGCCTGCTGTACCCGGCCGGCGAACTGAGCTTCGAACAGGTCGAGGCGGCGGTGCTGAACGTGGCGCGCTACAGCGTCTTCAAGCTCGGTGAAGCGGTGCTGGCCGGCCAGGTCTCGCGCGTGCTGCGCATGCTCGACGGCCTGCGCGCCGAGGGCGAAGCTGCCGTGCTGGTGCACTGGACGCTGGCCGAGGACATCCGTGCATTGCGGCGCTGCAAGGACGCCGTCGCGGCCGGCAAGCCGCTGCCGATGGCGCTGCGCGAGAACCGCATCTGGGGCCTCAAGGAACGCCTCTTCGAGCGCGCGCTGCCCCGGCTCGGCGACGGCACGATCGACCACCTGATCGAGGCCGCCCATGTCTGTGACGGCCTGGTCAAGGGTCTGAAGCACCCGCAGTGGCCGCAGGACCCCTGGATCGGCCTGCAGCGGCTGGCGCTGCAGCTGGCGGGATCGATGCAGGCGGCCCAGCTGCCGCGCGGCACCCCGTCGCAGCGGCTCGTTCTGCAGGCCTGAGGCGTCGGGTCGCCGCGCCTTCAGGACGTCCGCGCGCGGCCGATATCCCTGGCTGACACCCCATTGCTCGCGCTCGCGCATCATGCGCGCCGGCCGGCCCGGATCGGCCGCCATCGCCTCCTGCCCGTCCATGAAGCCTCTGCACCGCCGTTTGTCCGGATTGCCCACCCTGCTCCTGCTGCTGGCCGGCCTGCCGGCTCATGCCGTGCCGCTGGTGATCACGGTGACCGACGAAGAGGGCACGCCACTGGCCGACGCCGTGGTGGCGGTGCAGGTCAAGGGCACCCCGCCCACCGCACCCCCCGGGGTCAGCGCCGAGCTGGGCCAGAAGAACAAGCGCTTCACGCCTGCGGTGCTGGCGGTGCAGACAGGCACCGCCGTCAGCTTCCCGAACTTCGACACGGTGCGCCACCACGTCTATTCGTTCTCGCCGACCAAGACCTTCGAGCTCAAGCTCTACGCCGGCACGCCGGCCGCACCGGTGGTGTTCGACAAGCCCGGCACCGCGGTGCTCGGCTGCAACATCCATGACGCGATGACCGCCTACGTCCGGGTGGTCGACACGCCCTACTTCGCCCGCACCGACAGCGCCGGGCGCGCCCAGCTCGAGCTGCCCGCGGGCGACCACCAGCTGCAGACCTGGCACGCGCTGCTGGGTGTGGACGGGCCGGCACCGGTCCAGCCACTGAAGCTCGGCAGCACCCCCGCCACCGCCGCGGTGAAGCTGGACGCGAAGGCCCCCTGAGATGCCACTGCCGGCCTTCATGACGCCCAAGCGCCTGCAGTTCCGCATCGTCGCGCTGTTCCTGGGCCTGCTGCTGGTGGTGCAGCTGGCCAGCCTGCTGCTGATCGGCAACAGCATCAGCGTCAACGCCCGCAGCGCCGTGAACGCCGAGCTGCGCACCGCCGAGCGGGTGTTCGAGCGCCTGCTGGCGCAGAACGCGGGGCGGCTCACCGATGCAGCGCGGCTGCTGGCGTCCGACTTCGGCTTCCGCGCCGCCGTGGCCAGCAACGACGGCGAGACGCTGGCCTCGGCGCTGGCCAACCAGGGCGATCGCATCGGCGCGAGCCTGGCGGTGTTCACCGATGCCCGCTTCAACCTGAAGGCCGCCACGCACGACGGCGCCGAGCGCTTCCTGCCCACGCTGCGGCAGCTGGCCACGGCCCCCGACGCCACGCAGCGCCTGGTCCTGCTGGACGGCGAGCCCTACCAGCTGGTGGCCGTGCCGGTGAAGGCGCCGCTGACGATCGGCTGGGTCGCGATGGGCTTCCGCATCGAGGCGAGCCTGCTGCAGGAGATGCAGCAGCTGTCGTCGATCGACGTCGCGCTGCTCACGCAGCGCGGCAGCCCGCCGCGCTGGGACGTGCTGCAGTCCACGCTGGACCCGGCGGCCTCGCCGCAGCTCGTCGAGCAATGGCTTCTGGCGCGCGAGACGCAGGCCACCCACCAGATGTCGCAGAAGGAGCGCCACGCCACCCTGACGCTGACCGACGACGGCGGCAGCCGACTCAGCGGCCAGCTGCTGGCGCGCGACATGCCGCTGGGCCGCGAGGGCGAGCCGCAGACGGTGGCCGTGTTGATGCGCTCGCTGGACGAAGCCACCGCGCCCTACCGTCGCCTGCAGTGGATCCTGCTGGCCTTCACGCTGGTGGCGATCGCGGTGTTCGCGGTCGTCAGCGTCTACACCGCGCGCCGCATCACCACCCCGTTGAAGACACTGGCCGGCTCGGCACGCCGGCTCGGCCAGGGCGACTACGAGCAGGCTGTGCCGGCGCGCACGGACGACGAGATCGGCGAGCTGGCGCAGGCCTTCGAGACCATGCGCCTGGCGGTGCGCGAACGGGAAGGCGAGGTGCGCCGGCTGGCCTTCGAGGACGGGCTCACGCAGCTGCCGAACCGCGAGCAGTTCCGCGCCGACCTGCGGGCCGCGATCCAGCACGCACAGGCCCGCAACGAACCGTGCGCGGTGCTGATGCTCGACCTGGACCGCTTCAAGCATGTCAACGACGTGCTCGGGCACCGCTTCGGCGACCGGCTGCTGCAGGAGGTGGCCAAGCGCCTGACGCAGGAGGCACGGCGCAGCAACGACGTGGTGGCGCGCCTGGGTGGCGACGAGTTCGCGATGCTGATGCCGAGCGCCGACATCGCGCTCGCGCTCGGCATCGCGCAGCGCATCCAGCGCGCCTTCGAGCGCCCGATCTCGCTGGACGACCACACCGTCGACCTGGGTGCCGGCATCGGCATCGCCTGCTGCCCCGCGCACGGCGTCGAGGCGGACACGCTGGTCAGCCGCGCCGAGCTGGCGATGTACGCGGCCAAGCAGCACCAGCTCGGCGTGAAGGTCTACGACGCGGCTCTCGACATGAGCAGCGACGAATCGCTGTCGCTGCTGAGCGAACTGCGCACCGCGGTCGACCGCGACCAGTTGCGCCTCTACCTGCAACCCAAGATCTCGCTCGCCACCGGCGCGGTGCTCGGCGCCGAAGCGCTGGTGCGCTGGCAGCACCCGCAGCGCGGCCTGGTGCCGCCGGGCAAGTTCATACCGTTCGCCGAGCAGACCGGCTTCATCCGCGTACTGACCGGCTGGATGATCGAGCGCAGCGCGATGGTGCTGCGCCAGATGAACGCCGGTGCGCCGGCCCTGAAGATCTCGGTGAACCTGTCGACCCGCGACCTGCTCGATCAGGACCTGCCGGCCAAGATGCAGCGCCTGATCGACACCCTGGCGTTGAACCCGGGCTCGATGTGCCTCGAGATCACCGAGAGCGCGATCATGGACGACCCGCAGCGCGCCCTGCAGACGCTGGAGCGGCTGCACGCGATGGGCTTCAAGCTGTCGATCGACGACTTCGGGACCGGCTACTCCTCGCTGGCCTATCTCAAACGCCTGCCGGTCGACGAGCTGAAGATCGACCAGAGCTTCGTCTTCAACATGGAGCGCGATCTCGACGACGCGAAGATCGTGCGATCCACCATCGACCTGGCGCACAACCTCGGCCTGAACGTGGTGGCCGAGGGCATCGAAACGGCCAAAGCTGGAAGTTGCTGCAGGCGCTGGGCTGCGACGAGGCGCAAGGCTACTTCGTCGCCAAGCCGATGCCCGAGGCCCTGTTCGCCGACTGGATCCGCGACTGGACCGCACCGCAGGTGCAAGCGGTGCGGCTGGACACCGACTTCAGCCGGCTGGCGCTCTGACAAGCCCTAATAGCCGCGCTGGCGATCCACCAGATTCGCCAACGGGCGGCCGGACCGCCAGGCCTGCAGGTTGGCCGCCACCACGCAGGCCGCGCTGCGCGGATCGGTCTGCGCGGCCGCATGAGGCAGCACGGTGACGCGGGGGTGGGACCAGAATGCATGCCCGGCCGGCAGCGGTTCCGTCTGGAACACGTCGAGCACCGCGTGGCGCAGCCGCCCAGCATCCAGTGCGGCCAGCAGGTCCGCCTCGACCACGTGCGCGCCGCGCGCCAGGTTGACGAGGCCGGCGCCGGGCTTCATGCGCGCGAGGCGGGCGGCATCGAACAGCCCGCGCGTGGCGGGCGTCAGCGGCAGCAGATTGAGCACGATGTCGGCCTGCGCCAGCAGCGTGTCGAGCTCGGCCTCGCCGGCATGCGTCTCGATGCCCTCGATGGCGGTCGGCCGCGTGCTCCAACCCCGCACCCGGTAGCCCTGCGCCGCCAGCCGCAGCGAGGTGCCGCGGCCCATCTGCCCGAGCCCCAGCACCGCCACCATCAGTTCGTCGGCGCGGCGTTGACCGTGCGGCGCCCAGCGTCCCTCACCTTGCAGTCGGGCGTAGCGGAAGAAGCCGCGGTGCAGCGCCAGCACCGCCCACAGCGCCGTCTCGGCCATCGCCGCGCTCATCGCCGGATCGACCATGCGCACGATCGGCACGCCTGCCGGCAGCGTCGGGTCGGCCAGCAGGCGGTCGACGCCGGCCCACAGCGACTGGATCAGGCGCAGCCGCGGCAGCCCGGCCAGCGTGCCGGGACGCGGGTTCGCGACGATCGCGACCTCGATGTCGTCGGCAGCGCCCTGGCTCGATGTCAGCAGGTGTTCGCCGGACAGCGCGGCGGACAGCGCCGCGCGCCAGGTCTCGGCTTCGTCGGCACCGACATCGCAGGCCAGCAGCAGGCTCACGGCAGCGCGGCCTCCAGCAGGCGCTGCAGCGCCCGCCGCACGGTCTGCGCGCGGATGCCGGCGCGATCGCCCGACAGCTGCAGCAACTCGGCC
>NZ_AZND01000053.1:0-19891 GCF_000576205.1 Methylibium sp. T29
GTGGGCGCGGAGGCCAGGGGGGGTCGTGGGGGGCGGCGGTGGGGGCCGCGGACCGCGCCGCTGAGGCTGCGAGCGACATCGAGGCGCCGACCTCAAGCGCTACAATTCAAGGTTCTGCTAAATCATTGATTCCGGAGAATAAATATGGCGATCGAACGCACCTTGTCTATCATCAAGCCTGACGCCGTTGCCAAGAACGTGATCGGTCAGATCTATGCCCGTTTCGAGGGCGCGGGCCTGAAGATCGTGGCGGCCAAGCTGGTTCACCTGTCGCGCGGCGAGGCCGAGCAGTTCTACGCCGTGCACAAGGCCCGGCCTTTCTTCAAGGACCTGGTCGAGTTCATGATCTCGGGCCCGGTGATGATCCAGGCGCTGGAAGGCGAGGGCGCGATCGCCAAGAACCGCGAGCTGATGGGCGCGACGGACCCGAAGAAGGCCGAGAAGGGCACCATCCGTGCCGACTTCGCCGACAGCATCGACGCCAATGCCGTGCACGGCTCGGACGCGCCGGAGACCGCCGCGGTCGAGGTGGCGTTCTTCTTCCCGGGCATGAACGTCTACAGCCGCTGAACGACTGCGGGGCGCCTGGCGCCCCGACGGTCCGATCGGTGCAAGCCATGACTGCGGCCAACCTGCTCGAATTCGATCTCGACGCGCTGGCCGCTTTCTGCGAGCAGCTCGGCGAGAAGCGTTTTCGCGCCACTCAGCTGTTCCGCTGGATCCACCAGAAGGGCCAGAGCGACTTCGCTCAGATGTCCGATCTGGCGAAGTCGCTGCGCGAGAAGCTAGCGGGGCGGGTGGTGGTCCGGCCGCTCGCAGTGCTGAGCGAGCACGTGTCGGCCGACGGCACGGTCAAGTGGCTGTTCGACGTGGGCGGCGGCAATGCCGTCGAGACGGTGTTCATCCCCGAGGACGATCGCGGCACGTTGTGCATCTCGTCGCAGGCCGGTTGCGCGGTCGGTTGCCGCTTCTGCTCGACCGGTCACCAGGGCTTCAGTCGCAACCTGTCGACCGGCGAGATCGTTGCCCAGCTCTGGCATGCCGAGCACCAGCTGCGCGCGCGGCTGGGCACGACCGAGCGCGTCATCAGCAACGTCGTGATGATGGGCATGGGTGAACCGCTGCAGAACTACGCCGCGCTATTGCCGGCGCTGCGCGTGATGCTCGACGATCACGGCTACGGCCTGTCGCGTCGCCGTGTCACGGTATCGACCTCCGGTGTGGTGCCGATGATCGACCGCCTGCGCGAGGACTGTCCGGTGGCTCTGGCAGTGTCGCTGCATGCGCCGACCGACGCGCTGCGCGACGATCTCGTGCCGCTCAACCGCAAGTACCGGATCGCGGAGCTGCTCGAGGCCTGCCAGCGCTACCTCGAGGCGGCGCCGCGCGACTTCATCACCTTCGAGTACTGCATGCTCGACGGCGTCAACGACAGTGAGGCGCAGGCGCGCGAACTGTTGCGCCTGGTGGGCGAACGCGGGCCGGTGGGGCGCGTGCCCTGCAAGATCAACCTCATCCCGTTCAACCCGTTCCCGGCCTCGGGGCTGACGCGTTCGTCAGTGGCGCGCGTGCAGGCCTTCGCGCAGCTGCTGGTCGACGGGGGTCTGGTCACCACGGTGCGACGGACTCGCGGCGATGACATCGACGCCGCCTGCGGCCAACTGGCCGGCGAGGTACAGGACCGCACCAATGCGCAGGCACGGATGCGGCGTGCGCCGATCGCCATCCGGCCGATCGACAGCGCGGTGCAGCGCCGGGCCGACGCTGCACCATCGGGTTCAGCCACGGAGACGACACGATGATGCGGGACGGATGGGTGAGGGACGCGATGCGAGGACTGCTGCTGGCGACGCTGTTGTGTGGCGCGGTCTGGAGCGTTGCCCAGGCGCAGGGCCGGCCCAACGACTTCGGCCGCAGCAGTTCCACCGCCGGTGCCGGCACGGACGAGGAGTCCGACTCGGCGAAGCGCGCGCGCATCCGCCTCGACCTTGCGGGGGCCTATTTCTCCGAGGGGCGTTTCGACAATGCCCTGTCGGAGGTGAAGCTGGCGCTGGCCGCCGACCCCAATCTGCCGCAGGCGCTGAACCTGCAAGGCCTGGTGCTGGCCGCGCTGGGCGAGGAGCAGAAGGCCGAGGACAGTTTCAAGCGCGCACTGCAGCTGGCATCCACCGACGGCGACGTGATGCACAACTACGGCTGGTTCCTGTGCCAGCGTGGCCGCTACCCGGAGGCGGGAAAGCTGTTCGAGCGCGCCGTGGCGACGCCGCAGTACCGCACCCCGAACCGGACTTTCCTGGTGCAGGGGATCTGCGAGGCACGCGCCGGCCAGCTGGACCTGGCCGAGCTGACGCTCAAGCGCGCCTACGAACTCGAGCCGGCCAACCCGGCGATCGCGATGAACCTGGCCGACGTGCTGTACCGACGTGGCGAGTACGAGCGGGCGCGCTTCTACGTGCGCCGCGTCAACAACAACGCCGAGTTGCGCAGCGCCGAGACGCTGTGGCTCGCCGCCCGCATCGAGAACCGCCTGGCCAATCCGCAGGGCGTTCGCGATCTGGGCAACCAGCTGCGTGCGAGCTACCCCACGTCGCGCGAGGCGGCGTCGTTCGAGCGGGGGATGTTCGATGAGTGAGGGGACGGTCGACGCCGGCCCGCCGGCCACGACGGCCGGGAAGCTGCTGCGCGCGGCGCGCGAATCGCAAGGGATGCACCTCGCGGTGCTCGCAGCCTCGCTGAAGGTCTCGCCGCAGAAGCTGGAGGCAATCGAGAACGACCACCCAGAACAGCTGCCCGATGCCACTTTCGCGCGTGCGCTGGCGCAGAGCATGTGCCGCGCACTGAAAATCGATGCCGAGCCGGTGCTGTCGCTCCTGCCTACGGCCGCGTCGGCCGGCCGTGGGCTCGATCACGTGGCGCGGGGCCTCAACCAGCCCTTCCACGATCGCGGCGTGCCAAGCGACGGTGACGAGTGGCAGCGCTTCCTCAGCCCACCGCTGATCGCGGCCGCCGTCCTGGTGCTGGCAGCGGTGGCCGTCTACCTGCTGCCCGTGGGCTGGGTGGGTCGGCTGCTGCCGACCGATCCAAGCGCCTCGGCAGTCCCGGAGATCGCCGCCAGCAACCCGATCGATACAGGCGTTGCCGTGTCCTCGACGACGTCGATCGCGCCCGAGTCGGCATCGCCCGCGCTGGCGGGAGCGTCGGCCGTCGGGTCGTCCGAGGCCGAGGCTGCAGCACCCGGTTCGGCCGTGATCGACACGGTGTTCTCGGCTCCGGTCGGCACCGCAGCCTCGGCATCCGCGGCCGGCGGCCTGCTGACCATGCGGGCGGTGGCGGAATCCTGGGTCGAGGTGCGTGATGCGAAGGGGCAGGTGCTGCTGTCGCGCACGCTGGCGGCCGGCGAGGCGGCGGGTCTGGACGGCCCGCTCCCGCTGCGCGTGACCGTGGGAAATGCCGAAGCCACCCAGATCGTCTTCCGCGGCCAGCCGGTCGCATTGAGCGAGTCGACGCGCGACAACGTCGCGCGCTTGGAGCTGAAATGAACAGGCCAGTAGCGTCCGCAGGGACCCGCAGTGACGCCGAAGCGATCGACGTGGCGCAGCCTGCCGCGCGCCGTTCGCTGCAGGCGCGTGTCGTCTGGGGCAGCAATGTCGTGACGGTCGGTGGCGACGCCCCGGTGCGCGTGCAGTCCATGACCAACACCGACACGGTGAATGCGATCGAGACCGCGATCCAGGTCAAGGAGCTGGCGTTGGCGGGCTCGGAGTTGGTGCGCATCACGGTCAACACGCCGGAGGCGGCGCAGGCCGTGCCGCACGTGCGCGAGCAGCTAGACCGCATGGGCATCTCGGTGCCGCTGATCGGCGATTTCCACTACAACGGCCACCGCCTGCTGACCGAGTTCCCGGACTGCGCGGCCGCGCTGTCGAAGTACCGCATCAATCCCGGCAACGTTGGCAAGGGCGACAAGCGCGACCGGCAGTTCGCGATGATGATCGAGGCCGCGATGCGCCACGACAAGCCGGTGCGCATCGGCGTCAACTGGGGCAGCCTCGATCAGGAACTGCTGGCGGCTTTGATGGATGAGAACGCCGCCCGCGCCCGGCCCTGGGACGCGAAGCAGGTGATGTACCACGCGCTGATCAGCTCGGCGCTGCAGTCGGCCGCATATGCGCGCGAGCTGGGCATGGACCCGTCCCAGATCCTCATCAGCTGCAAGGTCAGCGGCGTGCAGGACCTCGTGAGCGTCTACCGCGCACTGGCGCGACGGTGCGATTACCCGCTGCACCTCGGGCTCACCGAAGCCGGCATGGGCACCAAGGGCACCGTGGCGTCGACCGCGGCGCTGGCGATGCTGCTGCAGGACGGCATCGGCGACACCATCCGCGTCAGCCTCACGCCGCAGCCGGGCGAGGCCCGCACGCAGGAGGTGGTGGTGGCGCTCGAGATCCTGCAGTCGCTCGGCCTGCGTGCCTTCAATCCCAGCGTCACCGCCTGCCCGGGCTGCGGCCGCACCACCAGCACCACCTTCCAGGAGCTGGCCAAGCAGATCGACGACTTCCTGCGGGCACAGATGCCGGTCTGGAAGGCGCGTTACCCGGGCGTGGAGAACATGAAGGTGGCGGTGATGGGCTGCATTGTCAACGGGCCTGGCGAGAGCAAGCATGCCGATATCGGCATCAGCCTGCCCGGCACCGGCGAGGCGCCTGCCGCGCCGGTGTTCATCGATGGCGAGAAGGCGATGACCTTGCGCGGCGAGGGCATCGCGCGCGAGTTCCAGAACGTCGTCGAGCACTACATCGAGCGCCGTTACGGCAGCATCACCGCCGCGCATTGACGCGGCGAGCCGGCGCACCCCTCGGGTGTGCCCAGCGAACCGGCCGCGGCCGGCCTGAATCCTTGTGGGCATCGACCATGGCAGAACAACAGAAAGCCGCCAAGACGGAGACTTCGCCGCTGCGTGCGGTCAAGGGCATGAACGACCTGCTGCCGCCCGAATCGGCACGCTGGGAATGGTTCGAGGACGCGGTGCGCCGCGTGATGCAGCGTTACGGCTATGCCGCGATCCGCACACCGATCGTCGAACCGACGGCGCTGTTCGTGCGCGGGCTCGGCGAGGTGACCGACATCGTCGAGAAGGAGATGTACTCCTTCACCGACAGCATGAACGGCGACCAACTCACACTGCGCCCGGAAGGCACGGCCGGCGTGGTGCGGGCGGTGACCGAACATTCGCTGCTGTACGAGGGCGGCAAACGCCTCTACTACCTGGCGCGATGTTCCGCCACGAGCGCCCGCAGAAGGGCCGCTACCGCCAGTTCCATCAGGCCGGCGCCGAGGCGCTGGGCTTTCATGGCCCGGACGTCGATGCCGAGCTGATCCTGATGTGCCGCGCGCTGTGGCGCGAGCTCGGGCTGATCGAAGGCCGTGATCTGTGGCTGGAGATCAACAGCCTGGGGCAGCCCGAAGAGCGGCGTGCCCACCGGGCGGCGCTGATCGCGCACCTGGAGGCGCACGCCGACCTGCTGGACGATGACGCGAAGCGCCGCCTGCACAGCAACCCGCTGCGAATCCTCGACACCAAGACGCCGGCGATGCAGGCTGTGGTGGACGCGGCGCCCCGGCTCATCGACTTCCTCGGCGAGGCCTCACTGGCGCATTTCGATGCCGTGCGTGCGGTGCTGGATGCCGCCGGTCTGCCCTACCGCATCAACCCGCGGCTGGTGCGCGGCATGGACTACTACAACCTCACCGTGTTCGAGTGGGTCACCGATCGCATGGGCGCGCCCCTGACGGTCGGAGGCGGTGGCCGTTACGACAGCCTGATCGAGCAGCTCGGCGGCAAGCCGGCGCCAGGCGTCGGCTGGGGCCTGGGGATCGAGCGCCTGTTGCTGCTGCTGGACGCGGTCGGCGTCGTGACGCCGCCGCGGCTGCCGGACGCCTACGCGGTGCTGCCTGCCGCTGCCGCGCTGCCGACGGCGATGGTGCTGATCGAGGCCCTGCGCGCCCACGGCGCCAGCGTCATCCTGCATCCCGCCGGCAAGGACGGGCCGGCCAGCATGAAGTCGCAGTTCAAGAAGGCCGACGCCAGCGGCGCCCGCCATGCGCTGGTCTTCGGCGCCGACGAGCTGGCGCAGGGCATGGTGGCGCTCAAGCCGCTGCGTGCCGGAGAGGGCGCGGCCACCCAGGTACTGCGCCCGCTGGCCGATCCGGCGGCCTGGGCCGGCGAATTGCTCCGTTCATAATCCCGGCTTCGCGCCCCGCACGCCGCGCAGCCTCTCACAAAGCATCCGCATGGCCACCCATCTCGACCTCCAAGAACAAGAACAGCTCGACTCGATCAAGCACTTCTGGAAGCAGTACGGCAACCTGATCACCTGGGTCCTGATCATTGCGCTCGGCGGTTTCGCCGCGTTCAACGGCTGGCAGTGGATGCAGCGAGACCGATCCGTGAAGGCCAGCGTGCTGTTCGACGAACTCGACAAGGCCGTGATCGCCGGCGACACCGACAAGGCCGCCCGCGTGTTCTCCGACATGAAGGATCGCTACGGCTCGACGGCGTTCGCTGGACAGGCCGGCCTGCTGGCGGCGAAGGCGCAGTTCGAGAAGGGCCAGAACGACGCGGCGCGGGCCAGCCTGGAATGGGTGATCGGCAACGCGAGCGACAAGGAGTACGCGGTGCTGGCGCGCCTGCGCCTGGCCGGCGTACTGCTCGACGAGAAGAAGTACGACGAGGCGCTCAAGGCACTGCCGACCGATCCTCCGCAGTCCTTTGCAGGGCTGGCGGCCGATCGCCGCGGCGACATCCTCACGGCGCAGGGCAAGCCCGCCGAGGCGCGTGCCGCCTATCAGGCCGCGTTCGATGCGATGCCGCCGACGCTCGACTACCGTCGGCTGGTCGAGGCCAAGCTGACCGCGCTGGGCGCCGCTGAGGCGCCCGCTGCGGCGGCCTCAGCGGCTGCGACGGGAGCGTCGAAGTGATGCGCCGCCTTGCCGCCGCGCTGCTCGTTGCCGGCCTGGCCGCCTGCTCCAGCGGGCCCGAGAAGCCCAAGCCGACACCACTCGAGCCGCTCAAGGCGCAGATCGCCGGCCGGCAGGTGTGGACGCAGGGCCTGGGCAGTGTGGACTTTCCCCTGCGCATCGCCACCGGCGCCGGTGCCGTGGTGCTGGCCAGTTCCGATGGTCGCGTCGTCGCCCTGGCGGCGGACACCGGCCGCGAGCTCTGGCGCGGCGATGCCGACGGCAAGCTCAGCGCCGGCGTGGGCAGCGACGGGCGCTACGCCAGCGTCGTGACGACCGGCAACGAGCTGGTCGTGCTCGACAGCGGAAAGCCGCTGTGGCGCACGCGCCTGACCACCCGTGTCGTGACACCGCCGCTGGTGGCGGGCGAGCGCGTCTTCGTGCTCGGCATCGACCGCAGCGTGCAGGCCTTCGACGTACTGGATGGCCGCAAGCTGTGGGTCCAGCAGCGCCCCGGCGATCCGTTGACGCTGCTGCAGCCCGGTGTGCTGCTGCCGTGGAAGGACACGCTGGTGGTCGGCCAGGGTCCGCGCCTCGCCGGGCTCGACCCGCTGCGCGGCAGCGTGCGCTGGGACACCACCGTCGCGTCGCCGCGCGGCACCAACGAGGTCGAACGGCTGGCCGACCTCGTCGGGCCGGCGGCGCGCGTCGGCGACGCAGTCTGCGTGCGCGGCTTCCAGGCCGCGGTCGGTTGCGTCAACGTCGAAGGGGGCACCCTCGGCTGGGCCAAGACCACCGGCGGGACCCAGGGCGTGGCGGCCGACGAGCAACTGGTGTTCTCGGCCGATGCCACCGACCGCATTACCGCCTGGAAGCGCGCCAGCGGCGAAGTCGCATGGACCTCGGAGCGCATGCTCCACCGCGGCCTCAGTTCACCGTTGGTGGTGGGTCCGACGCTGGTGTTTGGAGATTTCGAGGGCCAGGTGCACTTCCTCGATCGCAACAACGGCCAGCCGCTGTTGCGCTTGCCCACCGACGGGCAGCCCATCATCGGTGCCCCGGTGAAGGTCGGCACCACCATCGTCGCGGTGACCCGCCGCGGCACGGTGTTCGCGTTCCGGCCCGAGTGAGTGCGATCGGAACCTGAATGAAACCCGTCCTGGCGCTCGTGGGGCGCCCCAACGTCGGCAAGTCGACGCTGTTCAACCGTCTGACGAAGAGCCGCGACGCGATCGTGGCCGACTTCGCCGGCCTGACCCGCGACCGCCATTACGGTGATGGGCGGCTCGGCGAACGCGAGTTCATCGTCGTCGACACCGGCGGCTTCGAGCCCACGGCCGAGAGCGGCATCTACAAGGAGATGGCCAAGCAGACGCGCCAGGCGGTGGCGGAGTCCGACGTGGTCATCTTCGTGGTCGACGTCCGCGCCGGCGTCACCGGGCAGGACCATGACATCGCACGCTACCTGCGCACTGCCGGCAAGAAGGTGCTGCTCGCTGCCAACAAGGCCGAGGCATGCTGGAAGGCATCCAGCTGGCCGAGTTCTACGAGCTCGGCATGGGCGAGCCGCTGGCGGTGTCGTCGGCACACGGGCAGGGCATCCGCAGCCTGCTGACGGCGGCGCTGGAGGACTTTGCGTTCGACGAGCCCGACGATCTCGCGCTCGACGACCCAGATCGGCCGATCCGCCTGGCGGTAGCGGGTCGCCCGAACGTGGGCAAGTCGACGTTGATCAACACCTGGCTCGGTGAAGAGCGGCTGGTGGCCTTCGACCTGCCCGGCACCACACGCGACGCCATCAGCGTTCCGTTCGAGCGCAATGGCCAGAAGTTCGAGTTGATCGACACTGCCGGCCTGCGTCGCAAGGGCAAGGTGTTCGAGTCGATCGAGAAGTTCTCGGTCGTCAAGACGCTGCAGGCGATCGCCGACGCGAATGTCGTGCTGCTGTTGCTCGACGCGACCCAGGGGGTGACTGACCAGGACGCCCACATCGCCGGCTATATCCTCGATTCCGGCCGTGCCGTGGTGCTGGCGGTGAACAAGTGGGACGCGGTCGACAGCTACCAGCGCGAACTGCTGCAGCGCTCCATCGAGCAGCGGTTGGCGTTCCTGAAGTTCGCGCCGGTGCTGCACATCTCCGCCATCAAGCGCCAGGGCCTGGGGCCGGTGTGGAAGGCGATCGCCGACGCGTGGGCCTCGGCCACCAAGAAGCTCGCCACGCCGGTGCTGACGCGGGTGCTGCTGGAGGCGGTGCAGTTCCAGCAGCCCAAGCGCGCCGGCGCCTTCCGACCCAAGCTGCGCTACGCCCACCAAGGCGGGCAGAACCCGCCGGTGATCGTGATCCACGGCAACTCGCTGGAGCATGTGACCGACGCCTACAAGCGCTTCCTGGAGGGGCGTTTCCGCAGCCACTTCCAGCTCAGCGGCACGCCGATGCGCATCGAGATGAAATCGTCACGGAACCCCTTCGCGGAGAAGGACTCGTAGTCTGAGGGCGTCGCCGGCTGGAGCCTGTGATACCTTCCATCCTCCAACAGCTTCACAACACGGACGATATCGTGAGCAACAAAGGGCAACTCCTACAAGACCCGTTCCTGAACCTGCTTCGCAAGGAGCACGTTCCGGTCTCGATCTACCTCGTGAACGGCATCAAGCTGCAGGGGCACATCGAGTCCTTCGACCAGTACGTGGTCTTGTTGCGCAACACCGTGACCCAGATGGTCTACAAGCACGCGATTTCCACCGTCGTGCCCGGCCGGGCCGTGAATTTCCAGGCCAACGACGCGCCGGAGTCGGCGGGCTGAACGGCTCGATGGACTCCCGGCATCCGTCTCGTCGCCTGACCGCCTGCCGCCAGACCCTGGTGGTTTCAGGTTGAGCGCGTCCACCGCCGTCAACGAGGCCAGGGCGGTGCTGGTCGGTGTCGACCTCGGCGCCGGCGCCTCCTTCGACGCCACCCTCGACGAACTGGCGCTGCTGGCCGAGTCGGCCGGCGACACGCCGGTGGCGCGCCTGATCGCTCGCCGCAAGGCGCCCGACGCCGCACTGTTCCTCGGTTCGGGCAAGGCCGACGAGCTGAAGGCGCTGGTGGCCGAAAGCGGCGGCCAGTGCGTGATCTTCGATCAGGCCTTGTCCCCGACGCAGCAGCGCAACCTGGAGCGCCATCTTGGCGTCGAGGTGCTCGACCGAACCGGCCTGATCCTCGAGATCTTCGCCGCGCGCGCTCAGAGCCACGAGGGCAAGCTGCAGGTCGAGCTCGCGCAGCTGCAGTACCTCAGCAACCGGCTGGTGCGCCGGTGGACCCACCTCGAGCGCCAGCGCGGCGGCGTGGGTCATCGTGGCGGTCCGGGCGAACGCCAGATCGAACTCGATCGCCGCATGATCGGCGAGCGCATCAAGGCGCTCAAGGCGAGGCTCGACAAGGTGAAGCGCCAGCGCGGCACGCAACGGCGCTCGCGCGAGCGCGCCGGCACCTTCCGCGTCTCGCTGATCGGCTACACCAATGCCGGCAAGTCCACGCTGTTCAACGCGCTGGTCAAGGCCCGCAGCTACGCCGCCGACCAACTGTTCGCGACGCTCGACACCACCACGCGGCAGCTCTATCTCGAGGACGCGCAGCGCTCGGTCAGTCTGTCGGACACCGTGGGCTTCATCCGCGATCTGCCGCACACGCTCGTCAAGGCCTTCGCCGCCACGCTGCAGGAGGCTGCCGATGCCGATCTGCTGCTGCATGTGGTCGACGCTTCGAGCCCGGTGCTGGCCGAGCAGCGGGTCGAGGTGGAGCGCGTGCTCGCGGAGATCGACGCGGCCGGTATTCCCCAGATCCTGGTCTACAACAAGCTCGACCAGCTCGACGAGGAGCAGCGGCCTCGCGTGCTGGTGGATCGGCTCGAACTCGACGGAGGACGCCGCATCCCGCGCGTCTTCGTCAGTGCCTTGCGCGGTGTGGGGCTCGCCGAGCTGCGGGCGCTGGTGAGCGAGGCGCTGCTCGCCGACGGTGGCGAGGCGGGTGCGCCCGGTGCCTCGGTCTCCGACGCGCCGGTGCGCGACGACGCCGACGCCGCGCTCTCCGATCACGATCCTATTCCCGCCTCCGTCTTGCTCCAACGACACGCATGAATACCTATAACGATGCAGGCGCAGCGCGCCCGCGGGGACGCCCCGCACTCCTGGTCGAGGCCCTGGCGCTGCTGTGGTCCGGCGCCGTGCGCCGCGCCGTCTGGCGCGCGCGTGGGGAGCGGCTGCTGGCGACCGGCGGCCGCAACGACGGCCCGCCCGATCTCGACGAGCTTTGGCGCGACTTCAATCGTCGCCTGAGCGGCCTGTTCGGTGGCAAAGGGGGTGGGAACAGTCCGCAGCCCGACGGCGGTGGCGCCAGCTCGCCACCGCCGGACCTGCGCAGCGCCGGTATCGGCATCGGCTTGATCGGCGCGGTCGTGGCGCTGATCTGGCTGGGCAGCGGCTTCTTCATCGTGCAGGAAGGGCAGCAGGGCGTCGTGATGTCCTTCGGCCGATACAGCCACACGGTCGAAGCCGGCTTCCAGTGGCGTTTCCCATACCCGTTCCAGTCGGCGGAGGTGGTGAACGTGACGCAGTTGCGGTCGGTCGAGGTCGGGCGCAATTCGGTGGTGCAGGCCACCGGGCTGCGGGACTCGTCGATGCTGACCCAGGACGAGAACATCGTCGACATCCGCTTCACAGTGCAGTACCGCCTGAAGGATTCGAAGGACTACCTGTTCGAGAACCGCAATGCGGACGAGGCGGTGGTGTTAGCCTCCGAATCCGCAGTGCGCGAGATCGTCGGTCGCAGCAACATGGACTCGGTGCTGTACGAGCAGCGCGATGCCATCGCGACCGACCTCGTCAAGTCCATCCAGGCGCAGCTCGATCGTCTGAAGACCGGCATCCTGATTTCCAACGTCAACGTGCAGAGTGTGGCGCCGCCCGAGCAGGTGCAGGCGGCGTTCGACGATGCCGTGAAGGCCGGCGCCGACCGCTCGCGCTTCAAGAACGAGGGCCAGGCCTACGCCAACGACGTGATCCCGAAGGCGCAGGGCACGGCCTCGCGCCTGCGCGAGGAGGCCGAGGGCTACAAGGCGCGCGTGATTGCGCAGGCCGAGGGCGATGCATCGCGCTTCAAGCAGGTGCTGACGGAGTACCAGAAGGCGCCGGCCGTCACGCGCGATCGTCTCTATGTGGACACGATGCGAGAGGTGTACTCCAACGTCAGCAAGATCATGATCGAGTCGCGCACCGGCTCTAACCTGCTGTACCTGCCGCTCGACAAGCTGATGCAATCGGCCGGGGCGACCGCCGCGGCCGCACCGGCGCCCGCGCTGCCGACCACCGAAAGCACCGGCACGTCACAGAACGATGTGCGATCGCGCGACAACCAGCGTTCGCGTGAGCGCGAAAGCCGTTGAGGAGAACAACAAGAATGAATCGCATCGGTCTGATCGTGGCGAGCGCTCTGCTCGCATTGATGATTGCCTCGAGCACGCTGTTCGTCGTCGACCAGCGGCAGTTCGCCGTGCTGTATGCGCTGGGCGAGATCAAGGAAGTCATTGCCCAGCCGGGGCTGAAGTTCAAGCTGCCCCCGCCGTTCCAGAACGTGGTCTTCCTCGACCGCCGCATCCAGAGCCTCGACAGCCTGAAACGCGGCCGGTATTCACCGCCGAGAAGACCAGTCTGGTGATCGACTGGCTGGTGAAGTGGCGCATCAAGGACCCGCGACAATTCATCCGCAACAGCGGCATCGATGCGCGCAATGTCGAGGCGCGGCTGGCACCGATCGTCCAGGCCGCGCTGAACGAGGAGGTCACCAAGGTCAGCGTGCGCCAGGTGCTCTCGACCGAGCGCGACAAGGTCATGCAGGGCGTGCTGCGGCGGTTGTCGGACGACGCCACGAGCTTCGGCATCGAGGTGGTTGACGTGCGGATCAAGCGGGTCGACTTCGTCGCCAACATCACCGAGGCCGTCTACCGCCGCATGGAGTCGGAGCGCAAGCGCGTCGCCAACGAGACCCGCTCCACCGGCCAGGCCGAAGGCGAGCAGGTGCGTGCCGACGCCGACCGGCAGCGCGAGGTCATCGTCGCCGAGGCCTACCGGGATGCACAGAAGGTCAAGGGTGACGGCGATGCCAAGGCTTCGGCCCTGTATGCCGAGGCCTTCGGTCGCGACCCGCAGTTCGCGCAGTTCTATCGCAGTCTCGAGGCCTATCGGGCGAGCTTTCGCAGCAAGACCGACGTGATGGTGGTCGAGCCCGAGAGCGAGTTCTTCCGCGCGATGCGAGGTGAGGGCGGGCCATCCTCCTCCCGTGCCAGGTGAGTCCGGGCTGACGGCGCGTTGCCGCAGGAGCCGGCATGTGGGACACGCTGTTCAGCGCGCTGGCGCTGATGCTGGTCTTCGAGGGGCTGCTGCCTTTCCTGAGTCCGCAGCGCTGGCGCCGGGTGTTCGAGCAGGCCACGCGGCTGAGCGACGGGCAACTGCGTTTTCTTGGCTTGACCAGCATGCTGGGCGGGCTGGTGGTGCTGCTGGTTTTGGCAGGCTGATCATCGTTCGCGCAGGTCAATCGCGCGCGAATGCTGCTGGGGGCGCCGGTACAATGCGGTTTTAACCCCGCAGGCTTTTCATGACCTCTGCTTGGCTGCTGCCCGAGCACATTGCCGATGTGCTGCCCTCCGAGGCGCGGCGCATCGAGGAATTGCGGCGCACCGTACTGGACGCGGCCCGCGTCTACGGCTACGAACTGGTGATGCCGCCCTTGCTCGAGCACCTCGAGTCGCTGCTGACGGGCACCGGGCACGAACTGGATTTACGGACCTTCAAGCTGGTCGATCAACTGAGCGGCCGCACGCTGGGTCTGCGTGCCGACACCACGCCCCAGGTGGCGCGCATCGACGCGCACCTGCTCAATCGCGATGGCATCACGCGCCTGTGCTACTGCGGCCCGGTGGCGCACACGCGGCCGGCCGGACTGCACGGTAGCCGGGAACCGCTGCAGTTCGGCGCCGAACTCTACGGTCATGCCGGACTCGAGGCCGATCTCGAGGTACAGGATCTGGCGCTCGACAGCTTGCGTGCCGCGGGTGTCCCGGGCCTGGTGCTCGACTTGGCCGACGCCCGTATCGTGCGCGGCCTGCTGGCCGGTGTCGCTTGCGACCCCGCGCGTCTGAACCATGTGTACGCGGCGCTCGCTGCCAAGGACGGCACGGCGCTGCAGGCGCTTGGCAGCGGATTCACCGCCGAGGTGCGGCAGGGGCTGCAGGCACTGACCTCGCTGTACGGCGATGGAGAGGTGCTCGACATCGCGGCAGCGCGGCTGCCTCAGCGTCCACTGATCACGGCCGCGCTGGCCGACCTGCGACGCCTGGCCGCGCACGCCGCGATCGCGCATCCCGACGTGCGGGTCGGCTTCGACCTTGCCGACCTGAGCGGCTACGCCTACTACAGCGGCGCGCGCTTTGCCGTCTACGGCGCCGGGTCCAGCGACTCGCTGGTGCGCGGCGGGCGCTACGACGAGGTCGGTGCGGTGTTCGGCCGCAACCGGCCAGCGGTGGGCTTCAGTGCCGATCTCAAGGAAGTGGTGCAACGTGCCTGCCCCGATGGGCGCCGGGCTGCGGTGCGTGCGCCCTGGGGTGAGGAAACCGGGTTGCGCGCCGCCGTCCGCGCCCTGCGGGCTGGCGGCGAGACCGTGGTGTGCGTGCTGCCGGGACATGAGCACGAGGTCCAGGAGTTCGACTGCGACCGCGAGATCGTGCAAAAAGGCGGCCAATGGGTCGTCCGGCCGCTGTGAAGCCAGCGACCGAGAGCCATCAGATTCAGGACAAGACAATGCAAGCAGCGAGCAAGGCCGGTCACAACGTCGTGGTGGTCGGGACCCAGTGGGGCGACGAGGGCAAGGGCAAGGTGGTCGACTGGCTGACCGACCACGCAGCGGCGGTGGTGCGCTTCCAGGGCGGCCACAACGCCGGTCACACGCTGGTGATCAAGGGCAAGAAGACTGCGCTGCAGCTCATTCCGTCGGGTGTGATGCGCGACGGCGTGGCCTGCTACATCGGCAACGGCGTGGTCGTCGATCCGGCCCACCTGCTCGGCGAGATCGAGCGGTTGGAGGCGGCCGGCGTCGAGGTGCGTTCGCGGCTGTTCATCAGCGAGTCGTGCCCGCTGATCCTGCCGTTCCACGTGGAGGTCGACAAGGCCCGCGAGGCGCTGCGCGAGAGCTCGGGGGCCGGCAAGATCGGGACGACCGGCAAGGGCATCGGCCCGGCCTACGAGGACAAGGTCGCACGGCGCGCGTTGCGCGTGCAGGACCTGAAGCACCCGGATCGCTTCGCGAAGAAGCTGCGCGACCTGCTCGAACTTCACAACTTCGTGCTGCAGGGCTTCCTGAAGGCGGAGGCGCTCGAGTTTCAGCCGATCTTCGACCATGCAATGAACGTCGCCGAGCAGCTGAAGCCCATGCTGGCCGATGTCGGCGTGCGCATCCACGAGACCAACCTGGCCGGCGGCAGCGTTCTGTTCGAGGGTGCGCAGGGCACGCTGCTCGACATCGACCACGGCACCTACCCCTACGTCACGTCGAGCAACTGCGTGGCCGGCAATGCGGCGGCCGGGTCCGGCGTCGGCCCGGACAAGCTGCACTACATCCTCGGCATCACCAAGGCCTACACCACACGCGTGGGCTCGGGCCCGTTCCCGACCGAGCTGCCGATGGACGAGCCGGGCACGGTGGGGCACCATCTGTCGACGGTCGGTCAGGAGCGGGGCACCGTCACGGGCCGCCCGCGGCGCTGCGGCTGGCTGGATGCGGCGGCGATGAAGCGCTCGATCCTGATCAACGGCCTCACGGGCCTGTGCATCACCAAGCTCGACGTGCTCGATGGCCTGACCGAGATCAAGATGGGCGTGGGCTACGAACTCGATGGCCGGCGCATCGACATCCTGCCGCTCGACGCCGACGAGATCGTGGCCTGCAAGCCGGTCTACGAGAGCTTCCCGGGGTGGACCGGCAGCACCGTCGGCACGACGCGCTGGGACGACTTGCCACTCAATGCCCGCCGCTATCTCGAGCGCGTGCAGGAGGTCATCGGCGCGCCGATCGACATGGTGTCGACGGGGCCGGATCGCGAGCACACCATCCTGCTACGCCACCCCTACCAGCTGATGCGCCAAAGGTAGACACCACGGGAACCACGCCACATGCTCACCGACGACGGCAAGCACCTCTACGTCTCCTGGGACGAGTACCACCTGCTGATCGAGCGCCTGGCACTGAAGGTGCACAACTCGGGCTGGGCGTTCGACCAGATCCTGTGCCTGGCGCGTGGCGGCCTGCGGCCCGGCGACATGCTGTCGCGGGTGTTCGACAAGCCGCTGGCCATCATGTCGACCAGTTCCTATCGCTCGGACGCCGGGACCATCCAGGGGCGGCTGGACCTGGCGACCTACATCACCCTGCCCAAGGGCGAACTGGCCGGCCGGGTCCTGCTGGTCGACGACCTCGCCGATACCGGGGTGACACTGAAGGCGGTGGTCGATCGCCTGCGCGGCATGCCCTCGATCAGCGAACTGCGTTCGTCCGTGATCTGGGTGAAGGGTGTGTCGAGCTACACGCCGGACTACTATGTCGAATCGCTGCCGACCAGTCCCTGGATCCACCAGCCGTTCGAGGATTACGACAGCCTGCGGCCCGACGGGCTCGCGAGGAAGCTGGCGGTTTGAGAGGTCACGCACCATCGACCGCGGAAAACAAAAAGGCCAGCGCGCTGCGCTGGCCTTTTATGATTTGGTGCCCAGGAGAGGACTCGAACCTCCACGATGTTACTCGCTAGTACCTGAAACTAGTGCGTCTACCAATTCCGCCACCTGGGCTAGGTACCGAAGCCGGAGATTTTAGCATCAAGAACGAAGACAAGACAAGCAGCGCCTCACTCGGTGCTGCGCTAATGAGTGAGGTCGAGGGTATCGTCCAAGGCCACCGCGACGGGCACGGCTTCGTCCAGCGCGACGACGGCGAATCCGACATCTATCTGTCGCCGCAGGAAATGCGGGCGGTTCTGCACCGCGATCGGGTCCGCGTGCGGGTGATCCGCTATGACCGCAAGGGCCGGCCTGAAGGGCGGGTGCTCGAGATCCTGGAACGCCGCAAGGCGCCGATCATCGGTCGCCTGCTGCACGAGAGCGGCATCTGGCTGGTCGCCCCGGAGGACAAGCGCTACGGCCAGGACATCATGATCCCGAAGAATGGCATTGCCAATGCCAGCGCGGGTCAGGTGGTCGCGGTCGAGCTGACCGAGCCGCCGTCGATGCATTCGCAGCCACTGGGCCGCGTGACAGAGGTGCTCGGCGAGATCGACGACGCGGGCATGGAGATCGAGATCGCGGTGCGCAAGTACGAGGTGCCGCACCGCTTCTCGGCCGAAACGCTGGCGCAGACGGCCAAGCTGCCCGACAAGGTGCGGCCAGCCGACAAGAGGCAGCGCATCGACCTGACCGACGTCCCGCTGGTCACCATCGATGGCGAGGACGCCCGGGACTTCGACGACGCCGTGTACTGCGAGCCGGTCACGATCGGCCGCAAGACCAAGGGGGCGGCGCCGAACGGCTGGCGCCTGATCGTCGCCATTGCCGACGTGAGCCACTACGTGAAGCCCGGCGAGTCGCTGGACGACGATGCCTACGAGCGCGCGACCTCGGTCTATTTCCCGCGGCGCGTGATTCCGATGCTGCCGGAGAAGCTCAGCAACGGGCTGTGCTCGCTGAATCCCAACGAGGACCGCCTCGCGATGGTGTGCGACATGGTGGTCGATGCCGCAGGCGAGGTACACGCCTACCAGTTCTTCCCGGCCGTCATCAACTCGCATGCGCGCTTCACGTACACGGAAGTCGCGACGATCCTCGCCAACACGCGCGGGCCCGAGGCGCAGAAGCGCAAGGAGTTGGTGCCGCACCTGCTGCACCTGCACGAGGTGTATCGCGCCCTGCTGAAGGCGCGCGCCACGCGCGGCGCGGTCGACTTCGAGACCACCGAGACGCAGATCGTCTGCGATGAGAACGGGCGAATCGAGAAGATTGTGCCGCGCACACGCAACGACGCACACCGCCTGATCGAGGAGGCGATGCTGGCGGCGAACGTGTGCTCGGCCGATTTCATCGCGTCACACAAGCACGCTTCGCTGTATCGCGTGCACGAAGGCCCGACGCCCGAGAAGCGCGCGATCCTTCAGACCTATCTGCGTGCGCTCGGCCTCGGCTTGTCGATCGGCGACGATCCCCGGCCCGGTGAGTTCCAGGCGATCGCGCAGGCGACGAAGGACCGCCCTGACGCCACCCAGATCCACTCGATGCTGCTGCGCTCGATGCAGCAGGCCATCTACACGCCGACCAACAGCGGTCACTTCGGCCTGGCCTATCCGGCCTACACCCACTTCACCAGCCCGATCCGCCGCTACCCGGACCTGCTGGTGCACCGTGTGATCAAGGCTCTGCTGGGCAGCAAGAAGTACCACCTGCAGGTCACCGAGCTCGCCAGCTCAGCCGTCCACACGCGCAAGGTTCGGCCGACCGCGGCCTCGAAGGCGCAGCAGGCCAGCAAGCTGGTCGTCAAGCAGACCGCCGAGGCGATGGCCTGGGAAGCGGCCGGCGCGCACTGCAGCGCGAACGAGCGGAGGGCCGACGAGGCGTCGCGCGATGTCGAAGCTTGGCTGAAATGCAAGTTCATGCGTGAGCACCTCGGCGAGGAGTTCGGCGGCGCGGTCACCGCAGTCACGACCTTCGGGTTGTTCGTCACGCTCGACGAGCTTTACGTCGAGGGCCTGGTGCACATCACCGAACTCGGCGGAGAGTACTTCCGCTTCGACGAAGCGCGACAGGAGCTGCGCGGCGAGCGCACCGGCGTGCGCTACGTCGTCGGCAGCCGGGTGCGGGTGCAGGTGAGCCGCGTCGATCTCGACGGGCGCAAGATCGACTTCCGACTGGTCCACGAATCGGGGCTGAACCCGCGGGCACCGCGTGACAAGGCGGCTTCGGCCGTCGAGGAACTGCAGGTCGTGAAGGACGTCGACCGCGAGCACAAGCGGGCGACCAAGAAGGCGGTCAGCAAGACTCCCCGCAAGCCTGCGCGCAGCGCTGGGGCGGACACCGCGGCAGCGCCGCGCAAGTCGAAGCGTTCGAGGCGGTAGGCCCGATCCACTGAGTCGCTGCGGCGCTCAGCGCCGCAGCTGAGCAATCAGCGCGCTCGCGGCCAGCGGCCCGGGACGCGCCTGGTGTGCGCACCAGACGTCGGCCGCGGCGCCATGGGTGTGCGTGCCCAGCAGCGCGGCGCTTCGTGCTGACAGGCCTTGCGCCCAGAGCCCGCCGATCCAGCCCGCCAGCACATCGCCGGTTCCCGCCGTGGCCAGCGATGCATTGCCGCTGGCGTTGATCAGCGTGGTTTCCCCAGGCGCCGCGATGACGCTCCCCGATCCCTTGAGGACGACGGTGGCGTGCCATCGCTGCGCGAGCCGCTCCGCGGCCGACAGCCGGGCGGACTGGATCGCGGCAGTCTGCAGACCCAGCAGCCGGGAGGCCTCGAGGGGGTGCGGCGTCAGCAGCGTGGCGGCGCGCCTGCGGCCGGCACGCATTTCGAGCAAGCGAGCGAGCGACGGGTCGGCGGCCACCGCGTTCAGCGCATCGGCATCGAGCAGCAGGCGTCCGGCACGGGCGATCAGGCCCGGGAGGTGCTCACGCACCGCGTCGCCGCCACCGCAGCCGCACACCACCGTGGCGTTCTCGAGAGGCGTGCGGGCATCGTGCAGTGCGGTGAGCGGCCGGTGCATCAACTCGGGGTGCATGGGATCGAGCGCCGGTGACTGCGGATCGAGCGGCACCAGGTGCACACGGCCAGCGCCGGCGGCCAGCGCGGCCCGTGCCGCGAGCAGCGCGGCCCCCGACC
>NZ_AZND01000054.1:0-19649 GCF_000576205.1 Methylibium sp. T29
GCCACGGGGGGCCGGGTGCCGCTGCGGCAGCGGCAGCGGACGCGGCGGGCTCGGACGCGGCCGGTGTCACCACCTGCTGCAGCGCCTTCAAGGGCTGCTGCATCGCGGCGCAGCCGCTCAGCGCCGCGCCCAGCAGCACGAGACCGGCCACGCCGGCGAAGGAAGATGCGCGGTGCGCGTCAGCGGATCGCATCGATCACTCCCTCGCTGCGCTCGACCTTGCCGTAGCGCACCGGTTGCAGCTCGCGCAGCGCCGCGAAGCTGCGCTGGACCCAGGGGTCGTACAGCCCGGCGGCGGCGCGGCGCGCGTTCACCTCGTGCAGCTCGACCGACTTCTCCTCGAACGGGAAGGCCTGCTCCTCCAGCAGCACGTTGTACTGCTCGAGTTCGGCCTTCGACAGCTTCTTCGGCCGTTGCGAGCCCATCAGCGCCTTGCCGAAATCCTGGTAGAGCGCGGCGGTGTGGAAGGTCGCCGCCGTCGTGACGTCGGCCACACCGTAGTTGGCAGCCACGCCATAGGCCTTCAGCACCTCTTCCATCCGGGTTTTCTTCAACTTGAGCTGCTTGGCCAGCGGCTCGACCAGCGCCACCTTGCGGTAGGCGTCCAGGCTCGGCTCGGCCAGCGCCAGCGCCGCGGTGGCGCCGAGGTAGCGGGTGCGGTCGGTGCGCGCCGTGCCACCGCGCTGGTCGGCCTGCAGGTTCTCCTGCATCAGTGCGAGCTCGCGCGTCGCGTTGCCCTCCGCCTTGGCGATGCGGGCGAGCCTGTAGCGCGCCTCCATCGCCGGCTCCAGCGGCTCGGGGTGCTGCTTCAGATAGGTCTCGTAGGCCTTCGCGGCCGCGGCGCGCGAACCGCCCTTCTCGGCCGCCTTCTCGTGCAGCTCGGCTGCCTGCCACTGCGCGGCGCGCGCGGTGGCTGGCGACTTGGCCGCGGCCGCCAGTCGCTCGTACTCGCCGGCGGCCTGGGCCCAGCGGCCCTGCTCCACGTAGACGACCGCCAGCTTGCCGCCGACCTCCGGCTGCAGCGGGTGGGTCGGGAAGCGCTGGCGGAAGTCCTCGAGCGCGCGGGCTGCGCCGTCCCAGTCCTTCAGGCCGATCAGCGCGGCCGCGGCGTCGTACTGCGCGGTCGCCCGCACGGTCGACTGCGGCGCGACCGTGGCCACCCGCGCGAAATGGTCGACCGCCTCGCGCGACTGACCCGCAGCGCGGGCCTGCTCGCCCTGCTTGTAGATCGACGCGGCCTGGCGCTCGACCAGCTCACCACGGCCAGGCGCCTTCTCCGGCGTCAGCGCGATCACCTCGCCATAGCCGCGCTCGGCACGGTCGAAGGCGCCCTGCTCGAAGGCGGTGTGCGCGAGCACGGTCCACGCGACCCGGCGCTGCTCGGCGGCGGCCGGCGGCTTCAGATCCAGCACCTGCTGCGCCACACCGGCGGCCGGCTCGGCGTCACCCAGCGCATAGAGCTTCTCGGCGGCATTGCTCAGCACCGGGCCGACGCGCGGATCGCCGTCGAAGGCCTTCGCGAACTGCAGCGCGCTGGCGACCGCCGCACGCTGCAGCGCCGGCCGTTCGGCCGCCGGAGCCTTCTTCTCGAGCTGCGCATGGCCGAGCAGGGCCGCATAGCCGGCGTCGGCGCTCTTTGCGTGGGGCGGGTACTGGTAGGCCGTCTTTTCGTACTCGGTCACGGCCTCGGCGTGGCGCGCGTCCTCGTACAGCAGCTCGGCCAGCAGGAAGTTGTTGGCCGCTGCATCGGGGTCGGTCGGGAACGACTCCAGCCAGCTGCGGTACCAGCGCACCGCCTCCTGGTAATCGGCCGTGCTCCTGCTCTTCTGCGCGCTGGCGTGATAGTGGCGCGCCAGCTCGGCCAGGTGGGTCTTGACCAGCGGCTGCGCGCGTTCCCAGCCTGCGGGTTGGCACGCCGGAACTCGCTGCTCGCGCCGTAGCGGGCCACGTATTCCTTCTTCGCCTCCAGCGCCAGGTTGGCGAAGCCGGCCTGCTGGTAGATCTCGATCACGCGCGCCTGCAGCACCGGCGCCTGCGCGTGCAGCGGCTGGCGCCGCGCGAAGGCGCCGAAGGTGTCGGCCGCGTCCTTGGTGCGCTCCTGCTTGATATAGAGCTCGCCGAGCTGCTGGTAGATGCGGAACTCGTAGCCGCGCCGCACGTCGCTGGTGATGTAGGCCGGGATGGATTCGGCGCCCTGCAGGTTCTGCAGGCACAGGCTGGCGACGCGGAACGTGTCCTCGACGAGCTCACGGTCGGCGCGGCTCAGGTCGGCCAGGCTGTCCAGGTCGTCGTCGCCTTCGAGATCACCCAGCGTCAGGTCGAGCACACCGAAGAACGGGCTCAGGGCCTCCTCGAGCCGCCCCTGCTTGAAACGCGACCAACCCTGCATGTACAGCGCGCGTCCCTGGTAGGGGCCCTCCTCGTCGCCGGCGAGCACGGTCCCGTAGGCCTGCTCGGCCTTCGCGTAGTCCCGCACCGTGAACAGCAGCTCGCCATGGCGGAAATGGGCCTCGTCGCGGTAGGCGGTCTGCGGGTAGTCCTGCACCAGCCGGTCGAGGGTCTTGAGCGCCACTTCCAGTTCACCGCCCTGCTCCTGGGCGCGCGCGAGCTGGTAGAGCACGCGGTCGTTGCCCGGGTCCTTGGGATAGGCCTTCAGATAGCCTGGTAGCTGGCGATGGCGGCGCGGTAATCGGGCCCGCTGCTCGCGGTGGCCTCGACGCTGCGCTTGTCGGCGCTCTCCATCTCCAGGTCGCCGAGGCGTCGCATCGCTTCGGCGCGCTGCGGTGCACCGGGCGCCACCTCGAGGAACTTGCGGTAGGCCGCGATCGCCTGCTCCTCGCTGCCCGCGATGCCGGCGTCCTGCTGCACACGGATCTCGCGGCCGGCCAGGCTGCGCAGCGTCGGTTCGTCGTCGGGCGTGCCGCTGCGCTTGCCGGCGCAGGCACCCAGCCCGCCGGCGATCAGCAGCGGCAGCAGCAAGCGACGGCTACTGCGCGGACGCACGGTCGGTCTCCTTGGCCAGGGTGGCACGGTCATGCAGCTGAGCGACTGCGAAGCGGGCCTGGGTGAGGTAGGCCGTCAGGCGCTCCTGCTGGCGCGTCAGCGCCGCCACCGCGATGTCCTGCACCACCTGCTGCTGTTCGCGGCTCAGCGCGGCGACGCGCGGGATCAGCGCCTGGATGCGGCGGTCGAGCTCGGCGATGCGCCCGTCGAAACTCCCGAACCGCACCGGCTCGTCGCGCTGCGCCTGGGCGAGTGCGGTGTCGCGGCGGCGCGCCTCGGCCAGCTCGCTGTCGATGGTCTGCAGCGCCTTCTTCGCCTCCCACACGCGCGCCGGGTAGTCCTGCGCCAGCTGCCAGCTCAGCGCCCCGGCGGCGAGCCGGACCCGGTCGGGCGCCGTCGCGAACTGCGGTCGCCGGCCTGCGCCTTCAGCGCAGCACGCACGTCGTCGATGCGGGTCAGCAACTCGCGCTGCCGCGCATCGGCGAAGGCCACACCGTCGGCCTGCGATTCGGCGCGCGCCAGGTCGCCGGCCAGCGCGTCGCGACGCTGCTGAACCGCGTCGAGCCCGCTCTCGTTCGCCTTGGCGCCCGCCTGGACCTGCGTCAACCGCTGCGCGAACGCCTGGCGCCGGTTGGCGAGCATGTCGCCGAACACGCCGAGGTTGTCGGCCCAGTGCTGCAGGTTGTTGGACAGGAAACGCAGGTCGCGGTAGTTCTTGAAGGCCTCCTGGAATTCGTGTTCCGCCAGCACCTGCGCCAGATGCCCGGCGTGCGGCAGCTCGGGCAGCTCCCGCAGCGTCCAGAACCAGCCCATCTCGTCGCCGGGGTTGCGGTCGATCAGGCCCTCGACCAGCTTGCCGGCGCGGATCGCCGCGATGGATTCGTTCAGGTGCGCCGCCTCGCGGTCGTAGGCGGCGATCGCCTCGTTGTAGCGCGCCAGCGCCTGACCCAGAGCCCCCAGCTCGGCATACGCATAGGGCAAGGCAATGCGGCCCTCGAGCACCGCCGCGTCGCTGCCGTCGCGCTGCGCCAGTTCGGTCCACGGCACCAGGGCCTTGGCCGGCTGCTTGAGCGCCGCGGCCGCCCAGCCGAAGCCGAGCAGAGCCTTGTTGGCGTGCAGGCTCTCCAGCCGCACGCGCTCCAGGTAGCCGCGCGCCGCCTCGGCCCGCTCGTCCTGCAGCGCAGCGAAGCCGAGCGCCACGTTGGCCTTGTCGCGCAGCGTCCGGAACTCCTCGTCCGGCTGCGGCGCACGGCCGATCTCGTCGAGCAGCGCGCTGCCGCCTGCGGTATCGCCGCTGCGCACCAGCGCCACGCCGAGATTGAAGCGCGCGTACTGGCCGGCGCCGGGGCGCTTGGCCATGCCGTTCAGCACGGCGGCGGCGCCGGCGTGGTCGCCACGCGCCATCAGCAGGTTGGCCTTGAGCAGGCCGCGGTCGTCTTCCAGCGCCGGTGGCAGATAGTTCTCGACCCGGTCGATGGCCTGCTCGGCCTCGGCGAGGAAGCCGCGCTGGTAGCGGATCTTGGCCAGGTAGTACCAGGCACGATCGCGCACCGTCGGCGACGCACCCTTCTCGATCAGCTGCGCGAAGATCTCACCGGCCTCGCGGTGCAGGCCGTAGGACAGCAGCAGCCCGCCGCGCAGCACTTCGGCCTCGTCGGCGTGCGCGGGCACGCGGTCGAAGTGCTGCGAGGTCATCAGCGTGGTGATCGACGTGAAGTAGTGGTCCTGGAAGAAGTGGAACAGCGTGTCGCCGTAGTGCGGATCCTTGATCACCCGCTGCGGCTGGGGCTCGGCCGCCAGCGCGCCGCCGGCCGGCAACAGCGCCGCGAATGCGGCCGTGGCAAGGAGCCGCTTCGTTGCGCGCGACAGGAAGGACCTCGAACCCATGCGCCTCACTGCCAGACTTTGACGTCGAACTCCGGCTGCAGCTTGCCGGTGGAGTCGTTGATGCGCAGCTCGATGTACTTCGGGTCGGTGCCCTTCTCGAACTTCACGGTCGCGCCGCGCTTGTAGTCGCGCTCGTGCGGCCCCTTGCCGGTGAAGAAGGCCACCAGCTCGTGCTCGCCGGTGCGCAGGTTGCCGAGGTAGACGCGCTGCACGCCGCCGCGGTGCAGGGCCTGCACTTCCAGCGGCGTGTAGAGGTAGTTCGCCACCACCTTGTCGTCGAGCTTGATCTGCACCGAGTCGAGCTCGAACAGCTTGCCCACGTCCATCGACACGAACAGCGCCACCTGCGTGCTGGCCGGGAACAGCAGTTCCTCCTCCAGCACCAGCAGGTCACGGTTGAGGCGGATCACGTCGCCCTTGACGTCCTGGATGCGGCTGTCCAGGCCGCCGGCGGGCACGCTGGCCGGCGGCGTTGCGGCCGCATCGGCGGCCAGCGCCGGCGCGAGGACCACACCGATCAGGCACCCGGCCACGAGCTCTACAGCATCGACTGAACATACGCCGGACTCTTTCAGAAGGTGGCCGATACATAGACCTGCAGCACGCTGGCGGTGAAGCTGTAGCGGCTGCCGGTGCGGATGTCGGTGAAATCGCGGAAGTTGTAGCGAACGAACTCCAGCGCACCGCCCGCCTTCAGCTCGTACTGCCCCGGCACCTGCTTGAAGGTGTAGGACAGCTTGCTGCCCAGCCCGATGTTGTTGAAGCTGCTCAGCTGGCGGTTGCGCGAGATGTAGGTTGTCTCGACAGTGGCGTTGTCGCTGTAGAACAGCGCACGGTCCTGGGTGTGCACGCGCACGAAGGCATCGCCGAGCCAGAGCTCGCCGAAGTAGCGGCTGTAGCCAACCTCCGCGGTGTGCGCCTTGATGGCCCAGGTGTCCCAGAAGTAGCGGTACTCGGCGCGCAGCGCGTCGCGCGAACCCAGGTCGCCGACCACGCGGAACTTGACGGCTCGCGCCGATCGCGTGCGCGGGTTGCGCTCGGGCACGGCGGCGCCGAACACGCGCGCCACGCGGTAGGGACTGCCCAGGAATCCGTCGTCCGACAGCACTTCGAGGTTCGCGCTCATCAGCCAGCGCGGTGTCAGGATCTGCGTCGCGCCCAGGCGGTACTGCCAGTGCCGGGCGTAGTCCGAGAACTCGGGCGAGTCCTTCTTGCCGACCTTGTCGGAGCCGCGCGTGAAGCCCAGGTTCACGGTGGTCATGCCGCCGAACACCTCCTGGCTCACGTCGAAGCTCATGGTGTCGGCCGTGTAGTCGGGCTCCTTGCTGTGGGTGAAGCCCAGCGTGAGCTTGGAGTCGCGGACCACGTAGTCGGCACCGAAGCCGTACTCGGTGCGACGCTCGCGGTAGGGGCTGGCGGTGGTGACGACGTCGATCGACGCGTTGCTCACCGCATCCACGTAATAGGAGGCCGACAGCGACACCTTGTCGGCCAGGCTCTTGCGCACCAGCAGCGCCGGGCCGGAGGCGGTCACGCCGCCGCCCTGTAGACGTGGGCCAGCGCCTCGGCCTGGTCGCCCGGCAGGTCGACGCCGCGGGCCGCACCGGCGGCCAGCACGCTGCCCAGCAGGCCGGCGACACGCGCCCAGTGGCGTCGGCGCAGGCGGCGAAGGCTAGTTGCAGCCACAACCACCTCCCTGTACCCCGGTGGCACCGCGCGCGCCCTCGCGTACGCTGCGCACATGCTCGCGATGCTTGTCCACCAGCGGGTCCTGCGCGAACTGCATGATGGGATCGGCGAGTCGCTCGCGCTCGTAGGGCTTGACCCAGGGCTGGATGGCGCAGCCCGTCAGCAGCGACAGGCCCAGCAGCGCAGCCGCCGCGGAAGTGAGGATGCGTGGCGGCTTCATTGCTTGAGCAGCTCCCGGACCTGCTTGTCGTAGGTGTCCTCGTAGCCGGTCTTGTAGCCAAGATGGACGTACTTCACGCGCCCGTCGCGATCGATCAGGATCGTCGACGGCATGGTGCTCAGGTCGTACTGGCGGCTCACCTTCTTGTCGGTGTCCAGCAGCACCGGGAAGCTCACGCCCAGCTTGGCGGCCACGTCGGCCGCCTTGCGCACGTCGTCGTCGACGTTCACGCCGATCAGCACGAAGCCCGACGCGCGGTATTTCTCGTACAGCCGGTTGAGGTGTGGCATTTCCTGTCGGCACGGACCGCACCAGGTGGCCCAGAAGTTCACCATCACCACCCGGCCGCGCTGCTCCTGCAGCCGCAGGTTCGGCCCGTCCATGCTGCGCAGCGTGAAGTCGGGCGCCGTCGTGGACGGTGCGATGGCCGGGACGCAGAGGCCGGCGTAGGCGCCCAGCGCCGCACCGGCGCACAGGCGCAGCGCCTGTCGACGCGGGGCTTGCAGGATCAGGGTCATGGGCGTCCTTCCTTCAGAAGAAGAAGCTGAGGCCGGCCGTCAGCTCGAGGTTCTGCGTGCTCTGGCGCTTGCCCAGCACGTCGATCGAGAAGATGTGGTCGCGCATGTCGACCTGCATGGCCGCCCAGTCCGCCAGCATCAGGCGCATGCCCAGTCCGACATTGAAGGTCTGGCGCCGCTGGTCGTTGAACTTGGTGCTGCCGATGCCGCCGATCACGTAGACGGCGGTGGCCTTGGCCCGCTTGCGGCCGAGGAAGACCTCGCCGGGCAGCACGTTGTAGCCGACCGAGAGGTTGTAGTACGCCAGCTTCTCGTCCTCGTCGGCGAACACGCCGCCGGGCAGCACCTGGCGGAAGGCCTCGTCGCTGACCTTGGTCTGCGCATAGACGCCCTGGACGAAGAAGTCCTCGGTGATGTGGTACCCAAGGCGCACGCCGCCGACGACGCTGGAGCCGAAGTTCTCGGTCGCGTAGGTGCCGGTGAACAGGCCGATCTCGAAGTCGTTCGACGGGAAGCGCGGCAGCTGGACGTCGCGGCGGTCGACCTCCGGCACGATGACCTGCTCGTTGCCGGGTTGCTGGCTCTGGGCGGCGGCTGTGGTGGGCGCCGTGGCCAGCGCGGCGGTCAGGGCAGCGGCCGCGAGGGCCGTCGTCAGCAGAGGCTGGGCGTGGGGTCTTCCGGTCATGGTGTTCTCGTTAGAAGAAGAAGGACAGGCCGGCGGTGACCGCGCGGTACTCGGTACTGCGGGTGTCGGCGACGAAGGCGGTGTAGATCGTGTAGTCGACCCGCAGCACCAGACGCTCGGAGACGTGATAGCGCGCGCCGATGCCGGCGTTCGCGAGCTTCGCGTCGGTGACCGATGCCGCCACCAGGCTCTGGTTCGGGAAGTTGCGGAACTTGCCCAGGCCGATGCCGAAGAACGGCGACAGCCGCTGGTCCGACCAGGGCTCGGCCAGCACGTTGACGTGCCAGAAGTCGGTGCCGGAGTAGAGCCCCTGCACCTGGCCGATCGTGCCCTCGACGCTCAGCGTGTCCGACAGCTTGTAGCTGGTCCAGAACTTGAGCATCGGCTCCGACTTGAACTGCCCCCAGGCTGCGCCGAGCTGGACGCGACGGCCCAGGTAATCGTCGAGCGCGATGTCGCGGAAGGTCTTGGCGCCACCGGCCTCGGTCAGCGTGGTCTCGAGCTGCTTGCGGTGCACCCAGCCTTCCTTGCCGCCGGCGGTGCGCACCTTGTACCAATCGGTGTGCCGCAGCGTGATGGCGATCCACTCCTGGCGCGCCGCGACGAAGTGCACCGGGTAGCCACGGCCGGGCCCGGTGTGCAGCTCGATGTAGGGGTCGGCGATCTGCACGCGCTCCTCGTCGTCGGCCGCAGTGGCAGCGTCTTCCGCGGCACGCACGGGGAGGCCGGCCGCCGCAGCGGCGAGCAGCGTGAAGGCGAGGCCGTGGCGCGCGAGCGCGAGGGCCCGACGAGCGGAGAAGAGGCAGGTTCGGTTCATTGGGTGTTGCAGACGCCGGTGGCCGGATCGGCCGGCGTGAACATGCTGTTGCCGGCGACGCTGAACTCGTCCTGGCCCTGCGGCGAGGGGTGGCCGATCCAGTACTGCAGCAGCTTGACGTTCGGGTCCTGGTCGTTCTCGAAGATCAGGCCGCCACCGTGCAGCACGCCCAGCACCTGGGGCTTCGTGACGAGCCGGCTGGTGGTGGGCGAACCGGGAATCACCTCGCCCTGCGCCGAGTAGAAGTTCTTGTACATGTCGCTGTCGCGCACCACTTCGGGCGTGTTGGCCGGATCGGCCAGGTCGACCTCGGCGGCCGTCGGCACCACGCGGAAGGCGCCGCCGGTGCCGTTGGTGTTGTCGTGGCAGCCCGATCCGGCGCAGCTGTTGGTCGAGATCACGCCGTTGATGTTGATCTGCAGCTGCGCCTGGAAGATCGGGTTGATGCACTTCTGGAAGTAGATGAACGACAGCTTCTGGCCGGTGACGCCGCCGCTGTTGTCCACGTCCGACGGATTGCCGAGCGGATTGCCGCCGCCGCCGCAGCTCACCAGCAGCAGCGCCGTCAGCGGCAGCAGAGTCTTCAGGGTCATGGCGTGCATCCGCTGGTGATCCAGTTGGCGATCGCCGTGTAGCCCGCGCTGCCGACCGGCAGCACGGCGGCGCTCTGGCCGGCGGCCCCGGCCGGGTGCGGCACCGTGGACGGACGGCTCAGCAGGTAGTTCGCCGCCGCGTTGCAGGTGTCGGAGATCATCGTCAGCGTGACGTTGTAGTCACCGCCCGGGTCGCCGGTGAGGATGAAGCGGTTGCGCGCATAGGAAGGCGTCGTCTGCGACGCGCCGGCATTGCCGCCCGGCTGGTGGCAGCCCGCCGAGCAGCTGGCACGCAGCACCGGCTGCACCTGGGCCTCGAACGAGGCCTGGGTCAGCGCCGCGGCGACGTTGACGACGCTCGGGCTGCTGGTCAGGTCGTTGAAGTACTGGCCGCCCAGGTCCATCCACTCGGTCACCAGACGGCGTTCCGCCGCATTGAGGATGGTCGCGTGGTTCGGTGCGGTGCCGGGCGGGTTGGGATGCGCGGTGCGCGCCGCGGCGCCGGCCATCAGCTCCTCGCCGAACAGGATCTCGGTGAGCCGGCTCATGCGCGCCAGACCGCCGGCATTGCCGCTCATGGTCTCCACCACTGCGGCGCCGCGCACGATCACCGGCACGCCGTCCTCGATGCGCGTCACCGGCAGGCCGGTGCCGGCGTCGATCACCGGATCGCCGATCAGCAGTTCGTCGTAGGACAGCAGTCGGCCCGTACCGCTGGTCGTGCCCTGCAGCGAGAGCTTGGCCGGGTCGTTGTGGCAGCCCGTGCAGGTGTTGCCTCCACGGTTGCGCGTCCACAGAGGCTGGATGTGCTCGGCGTAGTTGATGATGCCGTTGACCGGCACCGCAGTCGCCAGGTCGTCGGCGGGATTGGTGTTGCCGGTGTAGCGCACCGTGATCGGCGCGCGCGCCACGCCGCCGCGGCTGGTGTCGGCCCACACGTCGGTGTAGACCATGTCGGCGCCGAGGCTCAGCGCCGTCGGATCCAGCCGCGTGCGCAGCGAGGCCATGGTCTCGCCGGACTGGTGCGCGCCCGACATCGACGGCAGCAGCGCCGTCGCCAGCGTGTTGACGATCGAGCCCGAGTTGAGCGCAGCACCGCGCCGCGGACTGTGGCAACCGTCGCACGTGCGGCGTTCGCCGGGCCGCACCTGGATCCAGTTCAGGTGGGTCTGGATGCCACGGCCCTTGGCGTCGACGATCGCCAGCGCCAGCGGGGTGTCGGCCGGCACCTGCAGCTTGAAGGAACCGTCGGGCTCCACCGGCGCGTAGCCGAGGATCTGCTGCGGCTCGAAGTCGGTCTCGCCGATCGCCTCGCGCATGCCCATCATGTTGGCCTGCGGCGCCACCGCCCGCACCGCGCGAACGAAGCGCGCCGGCGCACAGTTGTAGGCCGGGTCGGCCGGGTCCTTGATGCGCAGCAGGTCGGCGACCAGGTTGCGGGTGTCCAGCGGATCGGTCGGTGCGGTCTTCTCGATCGCGGTGGTGCAGCCGCTCGGCAGGTCGGCGGCGGCGAGCATCGAGGTGCCCATGCGGTCGAGGCCGTCGGTGTCGTAGACGCTGCGCACCTCGATCAGCGCCAGATTCTGCGCCGCGAGCGTGGGGTCCACGTTGGTCGGGTCGGCGGCGTTCGGCTCGGGGCGCTGCTGCAGCGCGACCGGGTCGGTGTACATGAAGCCCGACGGCGGAGCGGCAACGTTCAGCCAGGTCTGCTTGGACGGGTCGTACATGTAGATCGCGTACGACGGCGGCACGTTGTCCTGCACCGGGTCGGCAGCGACCTCGGCCTCGGTGCGCTCCTCGTCGTTGAGCCGCGCAATCTCGGCGCTGCTGAGTGTCGCGCACGACACCACGTCGCCGTCGCGCGTGACCTCGCAGGGCCGGTAGCCCACCAGCACGCGGTCGGTACCGTCCCACAGCGGGAACGGCGAGGTGACGCGGCCGTAGCGCGACAGGCCTCGCCCGTCGTTGAGCGATTGCGCGGTGATCTGCGCCTGCCCGCCCAGTGCCTGTACGTTGCGGTTGGCGGGCGTGTTGTATTCGGAGTAGTTCGCGGCGTCGACCAGCATCAGCGAGCCGCCCTCGTGGGTGCCCGACAGCGACATCAGCGAAGAGGTCAGGAAGCCGCTGTAGGCGCCGGCCGGATCCATGTCGCGCGGGTGCAGGAAGCTGTTGCCCGGGCTGTGCGCGCCGTACAGCACGAACATGTCGGTGCCGTCGGGCTTGGTGCGGAAGATTGCGAAGCGGTTGCGGTCGCCCACATGCTCCCAGCGCGAGAACAGGATGTCGCCGTTCGGGCGCACCACCGGGTTGCGGTCGTGGCTCTGGTTGAACGAGATCTGCTGGATGTTCACGCCGTTGGCGGTCATCGTGTGCAGGTTGAAGACGCGCTCGCGCTCGTACTCGTCGAGTGCGTAGTAGGTCTGGCCGAGCGCCTGCGTCGTCTTCGACTTGGTCTGGCGGTTCGACGAGAACACGAAGCCGCGGTCGGCCGGCAGGTAGGCCGGGTCCACGTCATCGTCCTGCGTCGAACTGGTCAGGCGCCGGAAGCTGCCGCCGGTGTAGCCGCCGGTGGTCATGTCGTATTCCCAGATGTTCCAGCGGCCGGTGCAGGCGGGCCCGCCATCGATCTGCGCAGTGTTCGTGGTCGGGCAGCGCATCGCGAACACGATCTTCTTGCCGTCGTACGAGACCTCGGGGTCGGACGCGTCGCCCTGCCCCTGCGTGAACTGGGTGGTGATGTTGTGCTCGGGCGCGCTCGGCGAGGACTTCTCGCGGATCATCAGGTCGCCGCCCGGCGCGGTCGGCGCGCCGTTGGTCGGGTTCATGCGGATCGTGTTGGCGCGCTTCACGTAGGCGATTGGCACGTCGCCCTGGACGGTGACCGTGTCCGAGCCGCCACCGCCGCTGCCGCACGCCGTGAGCCCGAGGCCCAGCAGCGCGGCGCTGCAGGCCAGCAGCAGTGCCTGTTGTCTTCCCAGCTGGTTCTTCATCCTGGTCCCCTGATCGGTGAATTCAACGAGCGAGAGTCACTTGCGGTTCTTGTGTCACTGCCGCGGCTGCGCGCCGGCGGCGAGCAGTCCGGACGAGTAGTGCAGCGCCCCCGCCGCGTCGACCACCACGCGTCGACACCGGCGTGCGATTCGACGAAGCGCAGGCCGCGCTCGACGCCCATCACGAACAGGCACTTCGAGAGCGCTTCGCTGGTCAGCCCGTCCGGCGCGATGATGGTCACGCTGCGCACGCTGTCCGGGGACTTGCCGGTCCTCGGATCGAGGATGTGATGGCAGCGCGCGCCGTCGGGCGTGTCGAAGTAGCGCTCGTAGTCCCCGGAGGTGGAGACCGCCGCGTCCTCGAGCGGAAGCAGCGCGACGATCTCGCCAGGCCGCCGCGGATCGCGCACACCGATGGTCCAGGGCCGGCCGCGGCGGTCGCCGATGACGCGGCTGTCGCCGCCGGCGCTGATGAAGGCATGGCGGATGCCGCGGCGCGCAAGGATCGCGGCGGCGTTGTCCACCGCATGCCCCTTCGCGAAGCCGCCCAGGTCGATGCGCAGGCCGTCGCGGGCGAAGCGCACGCTGCGCGCGGCGGCGTCGAGCTCCAGGTACTGGTGGCCGACGGCCGCACAGGCCTGTGCCAGCGCGGCATCGGTCGGCCGGATGCGCTCGCGGTAGTCGTACAGCCGGCCGGCGCCGGCGAAGGTGATGTCGAAGGCACCTTCGGAGCGGCGCGAGAACTCCAGCGAGCGCGCCAGCAGCACGAACATCTCCTCGCTGAGCGGTACCGGCCGAACCGCCGCCTCTCGGTTGATGCGCGACAGCTCGGAGTCCGGCTTGTGCGGGCTCATGCCGCGGTCGATGCGGTGCATCTCGCCGATCACCAGATCCATCGCGGCGTTGCCGGCGGACGGGTCTTCGCTCCACAGCTCGACGCTGATCGAGGTGCCCATGATGGCCTCCTCGCGCCGCATCCAACCGCCCTGCACCCAGGCCGCGGCCGGCATGCGTACCGCGCCCGCCGCACGGCGGCCGACACTCGACAGGCTGGACATGGACATCACGATCTCCCCTGAGCTGCTCGTCCGCCGATCGGGCGACGGACCCTTCTTGTTCGTTCGTTCTTTCGTGCGCCGGACGCTGCCGGAAGCCGGCGGGTTCGGAGCGGACGAATACTCGCGCTTGAACCAGCGAAAAACGCGTCAATAGTTGGCAGTGCACGCAGCGCTTACACGCTGTCGCAGATGATTTGCTGCCGTATTTGTGCTTGTCTGCATGAAGACGATTCAGATGTGAGCAAGCGCAACCGGAGTCGCCCTCCGGTCTCCGCCGTGGGCCGTTCGTACGCCCAGCGGCCGGCCACGACCGCAGTACAGTCGGCACGCCTTGCGCACCGCCCTTGCAACCTGAAACGTCCCGTGTTGTCGCCACACGTCCCGCTGTCCCGTGCCGCTGCACCACACCTGTCGGCCACCGGCCTGGCCTGCCGGCGCGGCAACCGCCTGCTGTTCAAGGGCTTGGCGTTCGAGGTCGCCGGCGGCGAGATCGTCTGGCTGCGCGGTCGCAACGGTCGCGGCAAGACCAGCCTGCTGCGCCTCGCCGCCGGCCTGGCCCGACCCGAGGACGGTGAGATCCTGCGTGACGGCGTGGCGGCCAGCACATCTGCCGTGGACCGGCGCTTCGTTTTCATCGGCCACGCCAATGCGCTGAAGGACGACCTGAGTGCGACCGAGTCGCTGCAGTTCCTGCTGCGCCTGCACGGGCGCCCTTGCAGCGCCGCCGCTGTGCAGTCCGCGCTCGACCGCATGGGCCTGCAGGGCCGCCGCACGGCCGCGGTACGCACCTTGTCGCAAGGGCAGCGGCGGCGCGTCGCGCTGGCTCGGCTGGCAGTCGAGGACGAGCCCTCGCTGTGGATCCTCGACGAGCCTTACGACGCGCTCGATGCCGACGGCATCGAGCGGCTGAACGATCTGCTGCTGGCGCATGCGGCGCGCGGCGGCAGCGTGCTGCTGACCAGCCACCTCGCGCTCGACACGGTGCGGCTGCGGCCGCGCGAGATCGACCTGGACCGGTGCGCCTGAGATGCGCGACCTGTTCCTCGCCGTCTACCTGCGCGACCTGCGTCTCGCGCTGCGCCGACGCGTCGAGACGCTGATACCGGTGGCCTTCTTCGTCGTCACCGCCAGCCTGTTCCCTCTCGGCGTCGGGCCCGAGCCGCAGGTGCTGCGCCAGCTGGCACCCGGCCTGGCCTGGGTGTGCGCGCTGCTCGCCGCGATGCTGTCGGTGTCGCAGCTGTTCGCGAGCGACTTCGCCGACGGCTCGCTGGAACAGATGCTGCTGACCGGCCGCAGCGCGGTGGTGATCGCCGCGGCCAAGTCGGCTGCCCACTGGACGCTGAGCGGCCTGCCGCTGATCGCCGCCGCGCCGCTGCTGGGTCTGCTGTTCGACATGCACCGCGACGCGCTCGGCGCGCTGCTCGTGTCGCTGCTGCTCGGCACTCCGGTGCTGAGCCTGCTCGGCGCGGTGGGCGCGGCGCTGACGCTCGGCTTGCGCAGCGCCGGCGTGCTGTTGCTGCTGCTGGTGCTGCCGCTCACCATCCCGGCGCTGATCTTCGGCACCGGCGCCGTCGCCGCGGTCGACGCCGGCCTGTCGCCTGGAGGACACTTCTCCATCCTCGGGGCGCTGCTGATCCTGACGGCGTTGACGGCGCCGGTCGCCACCGCAGCCGCGCTGCGCATCTCACTGGAGTAAAACGGCGTGACCGAACGCTTTCGCTGGTTCACCTTCGCCGCGCCCGCGCGCTTTCACGCGCTGGCCGGCCGGCTCATCCCCTGGCTGTGGGCGGCGGCCGCGCCGCTGGCGGCGGCCGGGCTCTACATGGGCTTCTTCGTCGCGCCCACCGACGCGCAGCAGGGCGAGTCCTACCGCATCATCTTCATCCACGTGCCGGCCGCGTGGATGTCGATGGTGATCTACCTCGCGATGGCCTTCTGGGCCGCCGTCGGCTGGATGTTCAATGCCCGCATGGCCTTCATGCTGGCGCACGCGCTGGCGCCGACCGGCGCGCTGTTCACCTTCCTCGCGCTGTGGACCGGCGCCCTCTGGGGCAAACCCGCATGGGGCACCTGGTGGGTATGGGACGCCCGGCTGACTTCGGAACTGATCCTGCTGTTTCTGTATCTAGGCTACATCGCGCTGGTTGCGGCGATCGACGACGTGCGACGCGGCGACCGTGCCGGAGCATTGCTGGCGATCGTGGGCGCGGTGAATATCCCCATCATCTATTTTTCGGTCCGGTGGTGGAATACCCTCCACCAGGGCGCCACGATCACCATGACCGCGGCACCCAAGATGGCCACCACCATGCTGACGGCAATGCTGTTGATGACGTTCGCGTTCTGGGCCTACACCTTCGCGGTCGTGTTCATGCGCGCCCGCGCCTTGGTGCTGGAACGCGAGTCGCATGCCGACTGGGTGCGCGACCTGGCGACACGGTCCCGAACACGCGAGGAGCAGTCCTGATGAATTGGCCCAGCGCCTCGGCGTTCTTCGACATGGGCGGCTATGGCCTCTACGTGTGGGGCTCGTATGCCGTCACGGCCCTGCTGATGGCGGCCGAACCCTGGCGGGTCGCGCGCCGCCAGCGCCTGGCGCTCGCGCGTGCCGCCGGCGAGACGGTCGACACGGAGCTGCAGCCATGAAGCCGCGCCAGAAGCGCCTGGCGCTGATCGTCGGCATCGTCGCGGCCGTGGGCGTGGCCGCGGCGCTGGTGCTCAATGCCTTCCAGAGCAACCTCGTGTTCTTCTATTCGCCGGCCCAGGTGGCGGCGAAGGAGGCGCCGGTGGGCCGCACCTTCCGCCTCGGCGGCCTGGTCGACGGCGGCAGCGTGCAGCGCGACGGCCTGGTGGTGCGCTTCGTCGTGACCGACACCGTCAAGAGCATTCCGGTGCGCTACCAGGGCATCCTTCCCGACCTGTTCAAGGAGGGCAAGGGCGTCGTCGCGCAAGGCCAGCTCGGCGACGACGGCGTGTTCGTTGCCCGCGAGGTGCTCGCCAAGCACGACGAGAACTACATGCCGCCCGAAGCCGCCGAGGCGCTCCAGCGTGCCGGCGCCAGCAACCAGAAGCTCGGCGAGACCGTCGTCAAGGAAACCCGACCATGATTCCCGAGCTCGGGCAGATCGCGCTGCTGCTGGCGCTGGCCACCGCCCTGGTCCAGGGCACCCTGCCGCTGCTGGGCGCCGCTCGCGGCCGCGCCGACTGGATGGCGCTCGCGCGACCGGCGGCGCAGACGCAGTTCCTGCTGGTTGCCCTGGCCTTCGGCTGCCTGGTGGCGTCCTTCGTGCGACACGACTTCTCGGTGCTGAACGTGGCCACCAACTCGAACAGCGCGCTACCGCTGTTCTACCGCATCGCCGCCTCCTGGGGCAGCCACGAGGGCTCGCTGCTGCTGTGGGTGCTGATGCTCAGCAGCTGGACGCTCGCGGTGGCGCTGCGCAGCCGCCACCTGCCGGTGCCGGTGGTGTCGCGCATCCTCGCGGTGATGGGCCTGATCAGCGTGGGCTTCCTGCTGTTCATGCTGATCACCTCCAACCCCTTCGACCGCCTGTTCCCGGTCCCACCGGACGGCAACGACCTGAACCCGCTGCTGCAAGACCCCGGCATGATCGTGCACCCGCCGATGCTCTACATGGGCTACGTGGGCTTCTCGGTGGCCTTCGCCTTCGCCGTCGCGGCGCTGCTCGGCGGCACGCTCGACGCCACCTGGGCGCGCTGGACGCGGCCCTGGACCACCGCCGCCTGGGCCTTCCTGACGCTGGGCATCATGCTCGGCAGCACCTGGGCCTACTACGTGCTGGGCTGGGGCGGCTGGTGGTTCTGGGACCCGGTGGAGAACGCCTCGTTCCTGCCCTGGCTGGCCGGCACGGCGCTGATCCATTCGCTGGCGGTCACCGAGAAGCGCGGCGCCTTCAAGTCCTGGACGGTGCTGCTGGCGATCGTCGCCTTCTCGCTGTCGCTGCTCGGCACCTTCCTCGTGCGCTCGGGCGTGCTGTCGTCGGTCCACGCCTTCGCCACGGACCCGCAGCGCGGCCTGTTCATCCTGCTGTTCCTGGTCATCGTGATCGGCGGCTCGCTCACCCTGTACGCGTGGCGCGCGCCCAAGGTGGGGCTCGGCGCCCGCTTCGGCGTGGTGTCGCGCGAGTCGATGCTGCTCGCCAACAACGTGCTGTTCGTCGTCGCCACGCTGTCGGTGCTGCTCGGCACGCTCTACCCGCTGCTGCTCGACGCCATGGGCCTGGGCAAGATCTCCGTCGGGCCGCCCTACTTCGACGCCGTGTTCGTGCCGCTCATGGTGCCAGCGGTGTTCCTGCTCGGCGTGGGGCCGCTGGCGCGCTGGAAGCAGGCCGAACTGCCCGACCTGGCTCGCCGGCTGCGCTGGGCTGCCGCCATCGCGGTGGTCGCGGCGCTGCTCACGGGCTGGCTGGCCGGCCGCATCGCGCTGGGCGCGACGCTCGGCCTGCTGATGAGCTACTGGATCGTCGCCGCCCTCGGGGTCGACCTGTGGGAGCGGCTGCGCCCGGCCGGCAGCCTGCCGATGAGCCTGGCGGCCCGCGCGCGGCAGCTGCCGCGCGCGATGCTCGGCATGATGCTGGCCCACCTGGGCGTGGCGGTGTTCGCCTTCGGCGTGAGCATGGTCACCACCTACCAGCTCGAGCGTGACGTGAAGATGGCGATCGGCGACACCACCGAGGCCGGCGGCTTCGTGTTCGCGCTGCGCGGCCTGAAGGAGATCCAGGGCCCGAACTACGACGGCCTGCAGGGCCAGATCGAAGTCACGCGCGACGGCAAGGCGGTGACGCTGCTGAAGCCCGAGAAGCGCATCTACCGCGTGCAGCGCAACCCGATGACCGAGGCCGACATCGACCGCGGCATCACGCGCGACCTTTACGTGTCGCTGGGCGAGCCCACCGCCGACGGCAGCTGGATCGTGCGGGTCTACTTCAAGCCCTTCGTCAACTGGATCTGGGGCGGCTGCGTCCTGATGGCGCTGGGCGGTGCCCTCGCGGCGAGCGATCGGCGCTACCGCGCCCGGCAGCGCCAGGAGCACGGGCAGCAGGCCGGCCCGGCCGGAGCGGTGGCGTGATGCTGAGGAGCCTGCGCTACATCCTTCCGCTCGGCCTGTTCGCCGTCCTCGTCGTCTTCCTGTGGCGCGGGCTCGGGCTGTCGCCGACCGAGGTGCCCTCGCCGCTGATCGGCAAGCCCGCACCGGCCTTCACGCTCGCGCGACTGGACGACGCGAACCAGACGCTGCGCCGCGACGACCTGCTGGGCAAGGTGTGGATCCTCAACGTGTGGGCCTCGTGGTGCGTGGCCTGTCGCGAGGAACACCCGACGCTGATGGAGTTCGCCCGCAGCAAGTCGGTGCCGGTGATCGGCCTGAACTACAAGGACACCCGGCCGGCCGGCCTGGAGTGGCTGCGCCGCTTCGGCGACCCCTACGATGCCTCGGCCTTCGACGCGGACGGCCGCGTCGGCATCGACTTCGGCGTCTACGGCGTGCCCGAGACCTTCGTGATCGACCAGCAGGGGCTGGTGCGCCTCAAGCACATCGGCCCGTTGACGCCGGCCGTCATCGAAACCCGCATCCGGCCGCTGCTGAAGGCCCTGAATGGCTAGCGGGCGCCGCTTCGTTGCCGCGGCCCTGCTGGCGGGCCTGCTGGCCGGCCCTGCCGTGGCGAAGGACGCCCCGCCGCTGGCCGAGGACCCGGTGCTCGAGGCGCGCGTGATGCGCATCGCCGCCGAGCTGCGCTGCCTGGTCTGCCAGAACCAGACCATCGCCGACTCGCACGCCGACCTCGCCGTCGACCTGCGCCGGCAGGTCCGCAACATGCTGAGCGAAGGCCGCAGCCAGGCCGAGATCCTGCAGTACATGACCGACCGCTACGGCGACTTCGTGCTCTACCGCCCGCCGGTCCGGACCAGCACCTGGCTGCTGTGGTTCGGCCCCTTCGTGCTGCTGGTGGGCGGCCTGGTCACCCTGCTGCTGGTGCTGCGCCGGCGCGCGCGGCTGAGCGACGATCACTTCGAACCCGACGAGGACGACGCCGGCGGCGCCGGACCGCGCGCCCCATGACCCCGATGCTGTTGTTCTTCCTGCTGCTGGCGGCCGCACTGTGCCTTGCCGCGATCGCCGCCCTGACGCGCCCTCTTTGGCGCACCGCGCCGACCTCCCTGCCAGCCGAT
>NZ_AZND01000055.1:0-19551 GCF_000576205.1 Methylibium sp. T29
CTGGGCGCGGCCCTGGTCGGCGCGTTGCTGGGCCTGTCGGGCGCGCTCGCGCAAGGCCTGTTCCGCAACCCGCTGGCCGATCCCTATCTGCTGGGCAGCGCGGCGGGCGCGGGCCTGGGCGTCGTGCTGGTGCTGGCCGCGGCGTCGCTGGGCGGCGCCTACATCAGCCTGTCCACGGTGGTCTGGATCGAACGCGTCGGCCTGGTCTCGGCGGCCTTCATCGGCGCGCTGGTGGGCGTGGCGCTGACGCTGTCGCTGGCGCGCGGCGCGGTGCAGACGCTGCGGCTGCTGCTGGCCGGCGTGGTGGTCGGCGTGCTGCTGGGCGCCGTCAGCGACCTCATCACCGTGGTCGAGCCCGATTCGCTGCGCGGCAAGCAGGCCTTCATGCTGGGCAGCACCAGCTTCCTCGGCTGGAACGCGCTGGCACTGATGGCCGCCGGCCTAGCGGTGCTGTTGTTGATGGGGCACCGGCACGCACGCGCGCTGGACGCCCTGACGCTCGGCGAAGACAGCGCCGTCAGCCTGGGCCTGGACCTGGGCCGCGTACGCCTCGTGCTGGTGCTGATGCTCAGCCTGGGCACGGCGCTGGCCGTCTCGCAGGCCGGGCTGGTGGCCTTCGTCGGCCTCGTGGCGCCGCACCTGGTGCGCCGCCATGCACCGGGCCGGCACGGCTGGCTGCTGGTGGCCAGCGCCGGCATGGGCGCCACGCTGCTGCTGGTGGCCGACGTGATCTCGCGCGCCGTCGTGGCTCCGCGGGAACTGCCGGTGGGCGTGGTGACGGCGGTGCTGGGCGGCGGCTACCTCTTCTGGCTGCTGAGGCAGCGCACGACACCATGACGCCGATGCTCCAAGCTGCCGGCGTGCGTGTGCGGCTGGGCCTTCGCGACGTGCTCGAGGCGGTCGATCTGCGCGTCGGCACGGGCTGGACCGCCCTGGTCGGCCCCAACGGCGCCGGCAAGTCCACGCTGCTGCGTGCGCTGGCCGGCCTGCAGCCGCTGGCGGCAGGACGCGTCACGCTCGACGGCCTGGACCTGCATGCCGCGCGGCCGGCCGAGCGCGCACGCCAGCTGGCGTGGCTGGCACAGCAGGGCGACGTGACCGGCGAGCTCACGGTGCGCGAGACGGTGGAACTGGGCCGCATCGCGCGTCTGGGGCTGCTGGGCACGCCCGGAGCGCCCGACCGCGCGGCGGTGGATCGGGCCATGGCCCTGACCGAATGCACGCCGTGGCAGGCACGCCGGCTGCACGAGTTGTCCGGCGGCGAGCGCCAGCGCGTGCTGCTGGCGCGCGTGCTGGCGACCGAAGCCCGCTGGCTGCTGCTCGACGAGCCCACCTCCCACCTCGACGCGCCGCACCAGGTGGCGCTGGCCCGCCTGTTCCGCCGCCTGGCGCGCGATCCGGAACAGCCGCGCGCCGTGCTCACCGTGCTGCACGACCTGCCCATCGCCTTGCAGGCGGACCGCCTGCTGGTGCTGGTACGCGGGCACCTGCGCGCCGACGGGCCACCCGGCGACCGCGGCGTGCAGGCAGCCCTGGCCGAGGTGTTCGACGGGGCCATCCGGATCGAAGCGGATCCGCAGGGGCACCCGCGCGTGGCGCTGGCACTGAACGAGGAGTAGAGCCGTCATGGACATCATCGTGCAGCATCGCCCGCAGCGCCCAGCCGACTTCCGGACCTTGGAAGCGCCCACGCTGCTCGCGGCCGCACTTCGCGGGCACGCCGCGCCCAGTCACCTGCCGATCGGTGCAGCGGTGACCCGAATGGCCGCAGCCAGCCCGGCGCTGCTGATCGGCGCTCCGGCGTCCGGCCAGGGCAAGACCACGGCCACGGCGGCGCTCGCCCGCTGGCACCGCAGCCAGGGCCGGCGCGTCCGCGTCTTCAAGACCGGGCCCGATTTCCTCGACCCGATGGTGCTGGAGCGCGCGAGCGGGGCGCCGGTGTACCAGCTGGACCTGTGGATGGGCGGCGAGGCGCATTGCCGCGAGCTGCTGTACCGCGCGGCCTGCGAGGCTGACGTGATCCTGGTCGAAGGCGTGATGGGCCTGCACGACGGCACGCCGTCCAGCGCGGACCTGGCGCTGCGCTTCGGGCTGCCCGTGCTGGCGGTGATCGACGGTGCCGCCATGGCCCAGACCTTCGGCGCGTTGGCGCTGGGCCTCGCGCGCTACCGCGATGGCCTGCAACTCGCCGGCGTGCTGGCCAACCGGGTCGGCAGCGAGGGCCACCAGCGGATGCTGCAGGAGAGCCTGCCGGCCGGCATGGCCTGGTACGGTGCCTTGCCGCGCGACGAAGCGATGGCCCTGCCGTCGCGCCACCTGGGCCTGGTGCAGGCCGGCGAGGTGGACGACATCGAACAACGCATCGAGCGTGCCGCGCAGGCGCTCGGTGCCGCACAACCCCCGTTGCCGCCGGTCGTGCACTTCGACGCGCCAGCGGAAGAGGCCGCGGCGGGGCTGCTGCTGGCGGGCGTCAGCGTGGCCGTGGCCCGCGACGCTGCGTTCTCGTTCGCCTACCGAGCCAACCTCGACACGCTGCGGGCGCTGGGCGCTGAGCTGTTGTTCTTCTCGCCGCTGGCCGACGAACCCGTGCCGCAGGTCGCTCACAGCGTGTACCTGCCCGGCGGCTATCCGGAACTGCATCTGGAACCACTGGTGGCGAACGCCGCGACACGCGCGTCGATCCAACGCCATCACGCGCAGGGCCGGCCCATCGTCGCCGAGTGCGGCGGCATGCTGGCGCTGCTGGAGTCGCTGACCGACGCGCAAGGCCACGCGGCGCCGATGTGGGGCTTGCTGCCGGGGCGAGGCGTGCTGCAGAAACGCCTCGCCAACCTGGGGCTGCAGTCGGCCGAGTTGCCCGAAGGCACGCTGCGCGGCCACACCTTCCACCATGCGCTGATCGAGACGCCGCTCGTGCCCCTTGCGATGACGCAGGCCCAGCGCCAGCACGGCCGGGCCGAGGCGCTGTACCGCGCGGGCCGGCTGCATGCCTCGTTCCTGCACCTGTACTTCCCATCCAACCCGGCTGCGGTCGCGGCCCTGTTCCGTCCTTGAACCGTCATTGAAGGAGACTTCCGATGCACATCGAACCCGGCGTCCTGTCCCAGGCCAAGATTCTGTTCGCCACCGTCGCGGCCACCGGCGTGCTGGGGGCCTACGCGCCGCAGGTGCTGAAGTCGCCGGTGTTGTGGCTGCGCACGCTGCTGGCGGCGGCGTTCTTCTCGCTGTTCATGCAGAGTTTCCACTTGCAGGTCGGGCCCTCGGAACTGCACTTCGTCGGCGCGATGCCGATCTACCTGGCCTTCGGCTTCCTGCCCACGCTGTTCGGCTTCGGGCTCGGGCTGCTGATGCAGGGCCCGCTTTTCGAGCCGCAGGACCTGGTGCACCTGTCGGTGAACACGCTGTCGCTGGCCGTGCCGTTGATCGCGCTGCATCACGTGCTGAGCCGCAGGCTGGTTGACCTCGGCAAGGGTGTCGACGTCAAGACCATCCTGAAGCTCGACGGCACCTACTACGCCGGTGTCGTGCTGATGGTCGGTTTCTGGCTGGCGCTGGGCCAGACCGCCACGCCTCTGACCGAATGGCTGCGCTTTGCGGCCAGCTACCTGGCGTTGGTAGCCTGCGAGCCGGTGTTCACGCTCGGCGTGCTGTGGGCCATCAAGCAGGCTCGACGGCAACCGCTGCTGGCGGCGTGCTTCGCGCCGCGCGCGCTGGGCTGAAGCGGTGGCGGGCACCGTGTGGTTCGTCGGCGCGGGGCCGGGTGATCCGGACCTGCTCACGGTCAAGGGCCGCGACCTGATCGCGCGCGCCGGTGCCATCCTGTTCGCGGGCTCGCTGGTCAATGAGGCGGCCACGCGCTGGGCGCCTGCGGGTTGCGCGATCGCCGATTCCAAGGACATGACCCTGGACGAGATTGCCGCTTGGCTGATCGCCCAGGCCGCGCGGCATGACACCGTGGTCCGCCTGCAGACCGGCGACCCGGCACTTTACGGCACGCTGATCGAAGTGGTGCAGCCGCTGGACGCGGCCAGAGTGCCCGTGCGCGTGGTGCCCGGCGTGTCCTCGGCCATGGCCTCGGCCGCCGCAGCGGTGGAGAGTTTCACGTTGCCCGAGGTCACCCAGACCACCATCTTCACCCGCGTCGAAGGCCGCACGCCCATGCCCGAGAGCGAATCGCTGGCCGAGCTGGCACGCCACCGCTGCACGCTGTGCATCTTCCTGTCGATCACGCTGCTGCACAAGATCGAGGCCGCGCTGCGCGAGGCCGGCTGGGCCGAGGACGCGCCGATGCTGGTCGTGCACAAGGCCAGCTGGCCGGGCGAGGAGCGCATCGTGCGCGGCACGCTGGCCGACATCAAGCAGCGCTGCCGCGAGGCCGGCATCGTCAGCCAGGCCATGGTCATCGCCAGCCCCGCGCTGGGGGCGCGGCACTGGCCCGAACTCACCAAGTCCAGGCTCTACGACGCGGCGTTCACGCACCGCTTCCGTCGGGCCAGCGCCACACCGGAGATCTCCAAATGAACAGCACCACGATCCTGCTGGTGGGCCACGGCTCGCGCGAGAAGGCCGGCAACGACGAGATCGAGACTTTCACCGAGCGCTGGCGCGCCCAGCACCCGGCCTGGCGCATCGAGCTGTGCTTCATCGAGTTCGCCGAGGTCGAGGTGGAAGAGGGCCTGGCCCGCGCCGCGCGAGGCGCGCAGCGCGTCCTCGTCGTGCCGCTGATCCTCAATGCCGCAGGCCACGTGAAGATGGAGATCCCGGCGCACATCGCCCGCGCGCGCCAACGCTTTGCCGGCGTGCGCTTCGACTACGCGCCGCACCTGGGCGTGTGCGAACCCATCCTGGCCATCCTGCAGCGCCAGCTGCGCGACTGCATGCGGCGCCTGGACATGCCCGACCCGCTGAGCACGGGCGTGGTGCTGCTCGGGCGCGGATCGTCGGACCGGCAGGCTAACGGCGAGATGGCCAAGATGGCCCGCTGGCTGCAGGAAGAGAGCCAGCACGAGATCGTCGACCTGGCCTTCACCGGCATCACCTTCCCTCGCCTGGAGCGCGTGGTGCAGCGCCAGGCACTGCTGGGCCTGCGCCAGGTCGTGGTGCTGCCGTACTACCTGTTCACCGGCACGCTGATCCAGCGCATCGGCCGCCAGGTCGAACACCTGCGGGTGCAGTACCCGCAGCAGCGCTTCGCGCTGGGCTCGTACTTCGGTTTCGAACCGGAGGTCGCCCGGCTGCTCGCCGATCGCGTGCAGGGTCTGCTGGCGGGGCGGCTCGAGGCGGTCCCGGTCAGCGAGGAAGCGGCGCAGTGGGAAGGTCACCACCACGACGGAGGGCCGACCGGACACGGCCATGTGGCGGCGTACTGCCATGACCGCGAGCACGACCACGCGCACGGGCACGACCACGCACACCCATGAGCAGCGTCAACACCGTCACCGAGCAGCTCACGCGCGCCGGCCAGGCGATCGAGCACGACTCCTTCGCGATCATCGACCACGAGGTCGGCCCGCATGCCTACCGGCCGGAGCAATGGCCGATCGTGCGGCGCATGATCCACGCCAATGCCGACTTCGAGTTCAACGGCCTGGCGGCTTTTCACCCGCAGGCGGTGCGGGCCGGCATTGCCGCGATGCTGCGCGGCGGCGCGCCCGTCGTGGCCGACGTGGAGATGATCTGCTCGGGCCTGTCGGCACCACGCCTGGCCCACTTCGGCATGCGTGCGCACCACTTCATCAGCGATGCCGACGTGATCGAGGCGGCCAAGGCCGAGGACACGACCCGCGCCGTGCAGGCCATGCGCAAGGCGCAGCGCCAGGGGCTGCTGGCCGGGGCGATCGTCGGCGTCGGCAACGCGCCCACCGCGCTGATCGAACTCGTGCGCCTGATCCGTGAGGAAGGCGTGCGCCCGGCGCTGGTGGTGGGCATGCCGGTGGGTTTTGTCTCGGCTGCGGAGTCCAAGGAGCTGATGGCGGAGCTGGTCGACATCCCGTGGATCGTGATCCGTGGGCGCAAGGGCGGCTCGACGCTGGTGGTGGCGGTGCTGCACGCGCTGCTGGCGCTGGCCGAGGCTCAGCAGCGCGGGGAGCACGCCGCGCCATGATGGACAAGACCGTCAAGCGCGGCACGCGCACCGGCTTCACCACGGGTGCGTGTTCGGCGGCGGCCGCGCGTGCGGCGGTGCTGGGACTGGTGCACGGTGCGGTGCCCGAGACGGTCGAGTCCCTGCTGCCCAACGGCGACCTCGTGCACTTCGCGGTGCAAGACGGCCGCTGCGACGCGGACACGGCGCACGCCGCGGTCATCAAGGACGCGGGTGACGACCCGGACTGCACCGACAAGGCCCACCTGACCGCCGACGTGCGCGTGCTGCGCGACCGCGTCGGACTGGTCGTGCTGCTGGGCGGCTTCGGTGTCGGCACCGTCACGATGGCCGGCCTGGGCCTCGAAGTGGGCGGCCCGGCGATCAACCCGGTGCCTCGTCGCAACATTGAGGACAACGTGCGCGCCGCAGCCGGCGGGCTGCTCGACGAAGCCGGCCTGGAGGTCACGATCTCGGTGCCGCAGGGCGTGGAGATGGCGAAGAAGACGCTCAACGCCCGGTTGGGCATCCTGGGCGGCATTTCCATCCTCGGCACCACCGGCATCGTCAAGCCGTATTCCACCTCGGCCTACCGGGCCAGTGTGGTGCAGGGCGTGCAGGTGGCCGCCACCCTCGGTCACGGTGTCGTCGTGCTCACCACCGGCGGACGCACCGAGCAGTTCGCGATGAAAGAGCGGCCCGAGTTGCCGGCGGCTGCCTTCGTGCAGATGGGCGACTTCCTGCGCTACGCGCTGGACACGGCCGTGGCCGAGGGCCTGCGCGAGGTGGTGATCGGCGGCATGGTGGGCAAGCTCACCAAGATCGCGCAGGGCGAGACCATCACCCATGCGAACCGTGCCGAGGTGGACACAGGCCTGCTGGCCGAGCTGGCGGCCAGCATCGGCGCCCCGGCGGACGAGTGCGCCGCGATCGCCGCCAACGTGACGGCGCGGTTCGCGTCCGAGCGCATGGAGGCGTTGGGCCTGCTCGCCGAGTTCCACACCGCGCTGGCGCGCAATGTCGTGAGCACGCTGACCGCGCCTGACCGCTACGCCGACCGCTTCCGCCTGCAGGTGCTGGTCTGCGATTTCGATGGCCACAAGATTGCCGAGGCTTCCTCAATGGAAGAACGCGATGACTGACCCCCAACCCTGCCGCGTGATCGGCGTGCTCGACGACGGAGCGGCCAGCCTTGGCGCCACCGCGCTGGCCCACCTGCGCCGTGCCGACGTGGTAATCGGCGGTGCGCGCACGCTGGCGCTGTTCGACGACGACATCGCGCCCCAAGCCGTGCGGCACGACCTCACCGGCCGGCTCGGCGCCGTGCCCGATTGGATACGCGCGGCGCGCAGCGATCGCCAGGCGGTGGTCGTGCTGGCCACCGGCGACCCGCTGTGCCACGGCATCGCGAGCTACCTGGCCTCACGCCTGTGCATCGAGGCGATCGAGGTGCTGCCCAACGTTTCCACGCTGCAGCTGGCCTGTGCCCGCGTGGGCCTGGTCTGGCAGGACGCGAGGATCATTTCCATCCACAGCAAGGATGCCGGTGAATGGACCGTGGGCGCGCCGCCCGGCCATGGCTTGTATGCACTGGCGCAGGCCCTGCGCGTGCACGACCGCCTGGCGGTGCTGACCAGCCCGGACAACACGCCCGGCCGCGTCGCGCGCCTGCTGCTCGCGCAGGGGCAGGGCGAAGACTTCCACATGGCCGTGGCGGAGCGTCTTTGCACCGCCGACGAGCGGGTGTGGGCGGACCTGTCGCCCGAGGACGCGGCGCACCGGACCTTCGCCGATCCCAACGTGGTGCTGCTCTGGCGCGCCCGCCCCCGGCCCAACCCGGTGCGCGTAGGCCTCGCCGATGCCGCGTACAACCAGCGTCAGCCCGACAAGGGGCTTATCACCAAGCAGGAGGTGCGCGCGGTCTCGCTGGCCAGGATGCAGTTGCGCGCCGACAGCGTGGTGTGGGACATCGGCGCCGGCTCCGGTTCGGTCGGGCTGGAGGCCGCGCGGCTGTGCCCGCAGGGCCATGTCTGGGCCATCGAGAAAAACGAGCTGGACACGGCCATCGCGGCCAGCAACAGCGCGGCCTTCGGCGTGAGCAACCACACGCTGGTCCATGGCAAGGCGCCGGACGGACTGGACGCGTGGGCCGATCCGGACGCCGTCTTCATCGGAGGGTCGGGCGGCGAACTGGACGAGCTGATCGCCCTGTGCCTGCGGCGGCTCGTGCCCGGCGGCCATCTGGTCATGAATTTTGTCACCCTCGAGAACCTGTCCAGCGCCACGCAGACCCTGCGGGCGCTGGGCGTCCAGTGGGACGTGCTGCAGCTGCAGGCCGCCCGCAGCAAGCCCATATTGCACATGCACCGCATGGCCGCCGAGAACCCGGTGTGGATCGTCTGCGCGCAGGCTGGCACCACGGTGCAAGACAAGGAGAGCACCGATGACTGATGCCGTCCGCATGGGCCGCCTGATCGGCGTCTCCCTCGGCCCCGGCGATCCGGGCCTGATCACCCGGCGTGCCTGGGCGCTGCTGGAGCGCCGCGACGCCGTGTGGACCTACCCGGTGCGCAGCATGAAGACCCCCAGCTACGCCTTCGACATCGTTGCGCGGTCCGGCCTGACGCCGGTGGACCAGCACATGCCCCTGTTGTTTCCCATGACGCATGACGAGATCAAGCTCACGCGCAGCTGGCTGCGCGCGGCCCAGACCGTGCTGCCGCTGCTGCAGGCCGGGGGGGACGTGCTGTTCCTCGTGGAGGGCGACGCCTCCACCTACGCGACCTTCGGCCACCTGGCCCGTACCGTGCGTTCCCTGGACGACCAGGCCGTGGTCGAGGTGGTCGCGGGCGTCAATGCGTTCACCGCCGCGTGCGCCACGCAGGGCCTGCCGCTCGCGGAGCAGGACGACACGGTGGCCCTGGTGCCGGCCGCCTACGGCGTGGGCGCGGTGGACCGGCTGCTCAACGACTTCGACACCCTGGTGCTGCTCAAGGTCAAGCCGCTGATGGACGACCTGATCGACTGGCTGGAGCGGCGTGGCCTGCTGGGCCATGCGAAGTTCATCGAGCGCTGCGGCGCGACGGATGAGCGCGTCGTGACCGACCTGCTCAGCCTGCGCGGCGTGAAGGTCAGCTACCTGTCCCTCATCATCCTGAAGAACCCCCTGCGCGTGCGCGGCGAGCGGGTGCGCGGCTGTCTGAAAAGTCGGGGCCGGGCGCCGCCGAGCCGGCCGGCCTCCTGGTGAACGCCGAGGAAATCGAATGACCACAGACCCGACCCCCTTCGCCGCGGCCACTGCCGCGCGCATCTGCATCGTCGCCATCACCAAGCATGGCGCGGGCCAGGCCGCCGAGCTCGCGCGCGCCCTGCCCCATGCCCAGGTGTGCACGGCCGTGAAATTCGCGCCGGCCTTCGTGGGCCTGCCCAATGCCGTGCAGGCGTACAGCGGCGCCTTGCGCGACGAGATCGCGCCGCTGTTTGCCGGCTTCGACCAGCTCGTCTTCTTCGTCTCGCTGGGCGCGGTGGTGCGCCTGATCGCGCCCCACCTGAAGGGCAAGGACGAGGACCCCGGCATCACCGTCGTCGACGACGCGGGCCGGTTCGTCATCCCGGTGCTGTCGGGGCACGTGGGCGGCGCCAACGCCTGCGCCGAGCAGGTCGCTGCGCTGGTCGGCGCCACGCCGGTCCTCACGACGGCCTCCGATGTCGGCAAGACCATCCCGGTCGACATCCTGGGCCGCGAACTCGGCTGGACCGTGGAGGCGCCCAAGCTCAACATCACGCGGGTCTCGGCCCATGTGGTCAATGGGGAGCCGATCGCGGTGGTGCAGGAGGCCGGAAGCCCGAACTGGTGGGCCCGGCCCACGCCGCTGCCCGCCAACATCCATCGCTTTGCCAGCTTCGACGAGGTGGACCTCGCGCGCTTCGCCGCCGTGCTCTGGGTGACGCATGCCGAGGTGGCGGCCGAGCGCTGGCAGCAGTTGCATGAACGGCTGGTGGTGTACCGGCCGCCGCACGAGGCGCAGGCATGAACGTGGCGCTTGGCATCGGCTGCGACCGCGGAACCCCGGCCGAAACCATCGCCCAGGCGGTGGATGAGGCGCTGGCGCGCGCCGGCGTGACGCATGCCGACGTGGTGGCGGTGGCCAGCGTGGACCTCAAGGCGGACGAGGGGGGCTTGCTCGCCTTTGCCGCGCGGCGGGGCTGGACCGTCCAGTTCCACCCGGCGGCCAGGCTTGCCCAGGTGCCGGTGCCCAATCCCTCGGAGACGGTGCGCAGGCACATCGGCACGCCTTCGGTGTCGGAGGCGGCGGCGCTGCTGGCGGCCAGCGCGCCGATGTCTGCGCTGCTGGTGGAGAAGCAGAAAAGCCGCGGCGGCGATGGCCGCCACGCGACAGTTTCAGTGGCCAGGTGCGAGCCATCGTGACCGCCCCCTGTCCCGGAGATCCGAACGACGAGCAAGAAAGGAGCAGGAACGATGCAGTCATCTTTTGCACCCCCCTGTGCGCCGCGGCGCTGCTGGGGCTCGTGCCGCAGGCGGCCCATGCCGGGCGCCCGCTCGGGACCGACGACGCCGGGACCGCCGGGGCCACCACCTGCCAGGTCGAGAGCTGGGCCGAGCGAAATTCGAGTACCCGGGAGCGGACCTGGGTGGTGTCGCCCGCCTGCGGCGTGGGTGACGCGGTGGAGATCAACCTGGAACTGGCGCGCACCGTGCCCGACGGCGGCACGCGCCTTGAAAGCGGCCTGGCCGTCAAGTGGGTCGATCCCGCCTGGAAGTCCGGTGCATTCAACTGGGGCATGAAGCGTGGCGCGGCACCGCGCATGGCCGCGAGTCGCCCAAATGGGCGCCCACATCCTCGGGCGCCATGGGGCTGCTGACCTGGAAAGCCGGCGAATCGGCCTCGGTGCACGGCAACCTCGGCTTCGAGACCGACCATGCCGTCCACACGACGCAGCCACTGCTCAACCTCGCGCTCAGCTGGGAGGCCACGCCGTCCCTCACGCTGGTCGCCGAAGTCATGGCGGTGCGCCGCAGTCCCTCCCAGCGCAACGTGGGCGCCCGCTGGTGGGTCGCGCCCGAGCGTTTCGCGCTGGACCTCACCGCCGGCCGGCACCACCGGACCGTCGGCTTTGGCTGGTACGGCATCGGCTTCTGACCTTCGCAAAACTCATTTTTGATCGAAACCTGAAGTCCAACCCTGAAAGTAAAACCCAATGAACGCTCCCATCTCCTCCTCCGTTTCCACCGCCGCCGCGGGTTCCTCCGCGGCGCGCCTGGTGCTCGGCCAGATCGCCGCCGCGGCAGCGCTCGGGCTGGTCGTGCTGTATGGCGTGGCTTTCGCGGAAAGCCCCCTGGCGCACAACGCGGCTCACGATGTACGCCACGTGACCGTCAAGCCCTGCCATTGAACGGGAGGCGCCATGTTGTTCACACGACTGATCTGGGTCGCGCTGGGCGCGGCCATCCTGGTGGGCAGTGTGCAGACTGCGCTGCAGCAGTGGCAGGCGGTCCCCATCATCCTCGCGGCGGAGGTCTTCGAGGACCAGAAGGCGGCGCAGGAAGCCGCGTCCGCCAAGCAGGCGGCGCCGGCCGCGGTCCAGGCGCATGCGCATTCGCAAGCGCCTGGCGTCGCGCCCCATGACCATGGCGACCGTGCCAGCCAGGAGGCCGCCGAATGGAAACCCGCCGACGGCATGGAACGCGCCGCATGGACCTGGGCGGCCAACGTGCTGCATGGCTTCAGCATGGCCCTGCTGGTGTTCGCGGTGATGTCGCTGTGGGTCTGGCGCCGCGGCACGCCGGCACGCCCGGTCCTGCTGGGCCTGGCGGTCGCGGCGGCGGGCTGGCTCACGTTCCACCTGTGGCCTTCGCTGGGCCTGCGCGCCGAGATTCCGGGCATGGAGGCGGCCGCGCTCGACGCGCGGCAAGGCTGGTGGACCCTGGCCGCGGCCAGCGCCGCGCTCGCCTGCGCGGTGACGGCCTTCGCGGACAAGCCCTGGCGCTGGCTCGTGGCGGCGGCCTTGCTGGCCTTGCCCTTCGTCGTGGGCGCGCCCGAGTTCCAGGGCGACCCGCTGCCCGGTTTCAGCGCTGGGGCCAGGGCACAGCTGCAGCAGTTGGGCACGCAGTTCATCCTCGTGACCACCTGGATGTCGGTGGTCCTGTGGCTCAGCCTGGGCCTGGCCTGCGGCTGGTTTTCCGGCGGCGGCTGCAGCAGCCGCTGACGGCACTGCGCAGCCTTTGATACTCATGCCAGGAACCGGTTCATGACAAACCCTGCCCCGAATTCCACCGCCGGCCAGCCCCAGGCTGGCGCCGCGCGGCCCGGAAAAATCATGCTGGTAGGCATCGGTCCCGGCAGCGTGGGCCACATGACGCAGCGCGCGCGAGAGGCCATCGCCGAGGCCGACGCAGTGGTGGGCTACGTTACGTACATCAAGCTGGTGGCCGACCTGATCGAGGGCAAGGAGGTCGTGCGCAAGGGCATGACCGAGGAGCTGGACCGCGCGGTCAGCGCGCTGGAGGCGGCGCGCGCCGGGAAGAAGGTCGCGCTGATCTCATCGGGCGACGCCGGCGTCTACGGCATGGCCGGCCCCACCTACGAGGTGCTGTTCCAGGCCGGCTGGACGCCCGAGGACGAGGTGCAGGTCGAGATCGTGCCCGGGGCGTCGGCGCTCAACGCCTGCGCGGCGCTGGTGGGCGCGCCGCTGACGCACGACTTCTGCGCGATCTCGTTGAGCGACTTGCTCACGCCCTGGTCGGTGATCGCCCGGCGGCTCGACGCGGTGGCGATGGCCGACTTCGTGGTCGCGCTCTACAACCCCAAGAGCGGCCGGCGCACGCGCCAGATCGTCGAGGCGCAGCGCCTGTTCCTGCGCCACCGCCGGCCCGACACGCCGGTGGCCATCGTCAAGAGCGCCTACCGGCGCCGCCAGCACATCGACTTCCGCACGCTGGCGACGATGTGCGAGGCCGACATCGGCATGCTCAGCACGGTGCTGATCGGCAACAGCAACACCATCGTACGGCATGGCCTGATGGTCACGCCGCGTGGCTACACCAACAAGTACGACCTGGCCAACGGCGGCGCCACGCGCGAGGGCGAGAAGCCCGGGCGCTCGCTGTCCACCGGCTTGAACGGCTGGCTCGAGAATCTGATGGCCGATCACGCCGCTGGCGAGAGCGTCGAACAGCTCGCGGCGCGGCATCGCCTGCCGGCGGACTACATCGCGGCGACGCTGGCCGAGCCCGTCGACGCGCAAGCCGAAGCGGCGGCGGAAGACAACGAAGGCTGAGGAGAACGCACCATAGACACCGAACCACGATGGGCTTCCTCCGGGAAGCCCATCGCAAACGCCCAGGTGCCCGGAGCCAGTGATGGATTCGGGATAAACGGGAATGGGGTAGGCCAGCGCAAGACGCTGGCCGCAATCCCCGGCTGCCCCCGCAACGGTAGGCGAGTGCCGGTGTGTCACGGCGCTTGAGCGATCAAGCGCCAGCCACTGGGTGGTCACGTGATGTCGTCGTCGAGACGACGTACGCGGGCCGCCTGGGTAGGCGGTGCACCGAGACTCGCGAGCCCGGATACCGGCCTGAGGCGTCGCGCTGCCACGGCATTCGCCGTGGCAGTGATCGCGATGCGACCAGCCGCGGGGAGCGGATGGCGGCGACCGAACCACGCCTGCGCGCGTGGGCGTCGCTCCATCCCGTGCAGCGGGTCGCTGCTGGAGTTGATGCCACGTGAGAACCACCGAACCGGGTGCCCGAACCGGGCCCTTCCTGTCACCGCTGGCCGCGGCCAGTGCCCTGAGCTGCCTGCTGGCGAGCACGGCGGCGTGCGCCGACGAGCCGGCCTCGCTCGAGGCCGTCGTCGTCACGGGCCGGCGCACCGGCGTCGCGCCTGGAAGACACGCCGCAACGCATCGAGATCATCGACGCGCAGGACATCGAGCACACGCCCTCGCGCGAATTGACCGACCTGCTGACGCAGAACAGCAGCGTCGACGTGATCCAGCGAACATCCCCGAGGCCTCGTCATGACCGAACCCATCGACAAACCCAAGATCGGCGACTACCGCCGCCACCTGCTGGTCTGCACCGGCCCGCGTTGCACGCAGGACGGCCAGTCACAGATGTTGTTCGACAGCCTGGGCGACAAGTTCAAGGCAGCCGGCCTGCACGAGGGCGACCTGCGCGTGAAGCGCAGCCGCGTGAGCTGCTTCGCGGCCTGCCGGGGCGGCCCGATCCTGTGCGTTCAGCCCGATGGCGTGTGGTACTACAACGCGACGCCCGCGAACATGGACCGCATCGTCGAACATCACCTGGTCGGCGGCCGGGTGGTCGAGGACCTGGTGTTCCACCGCGGTCCCGATGGCAGCGGTTGCGGCGGGGCCGGCGATGACTGCTGAAGCGACCGCCGCCTATCCCCATGCCGGCATGGTCAGCATCGTCGGTGCGGGGCCCGGCCCGGCAGACCTGTTGACGCTGCGTGCGCTCGACCGCATCCGGCAGGCCGACGTGGTCGTGCACGACCGGCTGATCGACGCCGAGGTGCTGGCGTTGATCCCGCCGGCTGCGCAGCGCATCTACGTCGGCAAGGCCGCGGGCCACCACATGATGACGCAGGCGCAGATCCATGCCGTGCTGGTCGAGCAGGCGCGCCGGGGGCGGCGCGTGGTGCGCCTGAAGGGGGGCGACCCGCACATCTTCGGGCGCGGCGGAGAAGAGGTGCAGGCGCTCCAGGCCGAGGACCTGGCGTTCGAGGTGGTGCCGGGCGTCAGCGCGGCCAACGGATGTGCGGCAACAGCGGGCATTCCGCTGACGCATCGGGACTTGTCGCATTCGTGCACCTTCCTGCCGGGCCACCTGGCCGGGAGCAGCCCGGAACTGGACTGGGCGGCGCTCGCCCGGCCGCGGCAGACGCGGGTCTTCTACATGGGCGTCGAGCGGGTGCCGGCCATCGCACGGGCGCTGATCGCGCACGGGCTCCACGCCGGCACGCCGGCGGCCATCGTGCAGGACGGCACGCGCGAAGGGCAGCGCGTCTGGGCCATGGGCCTGGCCGCGCTGGCCGAGCAGGCGCCGGCGTATGGGCCCCGGCCGGGGCTGCTGATCATCGGCGAGACGGTGTCGTTGAGTCCGCATTTCGTCCAGGACGATGGCGCACCCGCGCCAGCAGCCGGCACCACCGAGCTGCCATCGCCGGGGTTGCACTTCAACGTTGCGGATCGCACGAGCCTGTACCGCGTGCTGGCCGCGCGGCGCGACATGCGGCACTTCGCGCGCGGCACGCCCATGGAGGACGCGGTGCTGCAGCGCATGCTGCATGCGGCCCACGCCGCGCCATCGGTGGGGCTGATGCAGCCCTGGCGCTTCGTGCGGGTGCTCGATCCCGTCGTGCGCGAGCGCATCGCAGCGCTGGTGGACGGCGAACGGCGCGCCACTGCCGACGCGCTGGGTGAGCGCCGTGACGAGTTCCTGCGCCTGAAGGTCGAAGGCGTGCGCGATTGCGCGGAGTTGCTGGTTGCGGTGCTCGCACCCGACGATGGCACCGTGTTCGGCCGGCGCACACTGCCCCGGGAGATGGCGCTGTGCTCGGTGGGCTGCGCGGTCGAGAACCTGTGGCTGGCCGCGCGCGCCGAGAACCTCGGCTTGGGCTGGGTCTCGATGTTCGATCCCGCGGCGCTGGGCGAGCTGCTGGCTTTGCCCGAGGGCGCGTTGGCCCTGGGCGTGTTGTGCCTGGGGCCGGTCAGGCAGTTCTACGGGGCGCCGATGCTCGAGCTCGAAGGCTGGCGAGACGGTCGGCCCTTGGCCGAGCTGCTCTTCGTCGACCGCTGGGGCCAGCAGGGTCAGCAGGCGGGTTGAACCCAATCGAAGGAGCGAGCGATGCAGGTCGAACCCCCACCCAGCGAGCGGCGCTACGAGCGCCCCGCCGGCGAACGGCGCGGCCTGGTGATCGTGCACACCGGCAACGGCAAGGGCAAGAGCACCGCTGCCTTCGGGCTGGCGCTGCGCGCACATGGCCGCGGCAAGGCGGTGAAGATCTACCAGTTCATGAAGGTGCCCAGCGCGCGCTTCGGCGAGCACCGCGTGTTCGAGCAGCTGGGCGTTCCCATCGAGGGCCTGGGCGACGGCTTCTCCTGGAAGAGCCGCGACCTCGATCGCAGCGCGCAGCTCGCCCGCGACGGCTGGACGCGCGCCGAGGCCACCCTCCGCGCCGGAGCGCACTTCCTGATCGTGCTCGACGAGATCACCTACCCGCTGCGCTATGGCTGGCTGCCGCTGCAGCCAGTGCTCGCGTGCCTGCGCGAGCGTCCGCCCCAGGTTCACGTGGTCCTGACCGGGCGCGACGCGCCCGAGGAACTGATCGCGCTGGCCGACACCGTGACCGAGATGGCGCTGATCAAGCACCACCACCAGGCCGGCGTGCCGGCCCAGCGCGGCATCGAGGACTGATGCTCGGGGCCGCCGCGATCCTGCTGGCGTGGGCGCTCGACAGGCGCTTCGGCGAACCGGCCAACCGCTGGCACCCCGTGGCCTGGTTCGGGCGCCTGATGGCGCCGCTGGGTCGGCGGCTGGCCGCGCTGCGGTCCTGGGCGGCGCTGGCTGGCGGCGCCGCCGCGTGGGTGTTGGCCGTGGGCGCGGTGTTCGCAAGCGCGGGGGCAATCCAGGAGTGGATCCGGCAGCAGCCGGCGTGGCTGGCCGCTCCCTTGCTCGGCCTTGCGCTCAAGCCCAGCTTCGCCTGGCGCGTGCTGCACGACGAAGTGCAGGCCGTCGAGGTCGCACTGGGCCAGAGCCTGGACGCCGGGCGCGAACGCCTGTCGCGGCTGTGCAGCCGTGACGTGAGGCAGCTGGACGACGCCGCCGTGCGCGAGACCGCGATCGAGACGCTGGCCGAGAACCTCAACGACTCGCTCGTGGCGCCGCTGTTCTGGTTCGCGGTGGCCGGCCTGCCCGGCGCCTGGGCCTGGCGCGCCGCCAACACGCTGGACGCGATGTGGGGCTACCGCGGCCGCTGGGAGTGGGCCGGCAAGTGGGCGGCGCGTGCCGACGACGTGCTGGCCTGGGTGCCGGCGCGCATCACGGCCGCATTGCTGTGGCGGCCGTCGATCGCGTGGCCCACACTCGTCCGCGAAGCCCGGGCCACGCCTTCGCCGAACGGCGGCTGGCCCATGGCGACGATGGCCCTGCGTCTCGGCGTGCGCCTGGGCAAGCCCGGCGCGTACGTGCTGAACGCCGCAGGCCAGGCGCCGGATGCGGGCGCGGTGAGCCGTGCGCTGCACGCGGCCAGCTGCGCCGCACGCGGGGCCTTCGTTCTGGCGGTGGCGGTACTACTGTTCGTCGGTGGGGCCAGGCCGTGATGGCGCGCATCCACGGCGGCGCCGATGCCCAGGGATCACCGCGCTGGGACTTCTCCACCTGCGCGAACGCGGCCGGCCCCTGTCCGCAGGCGCTGGCGGTCGTGCGGGCCGCGGACCCGACCCGCTACCCGGACCCCAATGCCACTGTGGTGCGCCAGGCGCTGGCCAAGCTGCACGGCGTCGAGCCGCGACGCATCCTCCCGGCCGCCAGCGCGAGCGAGTTCATCCAGCGCATCACCGCCGTCAGCGGCCGGCTGTGGCCGGGCGCGGTGAGCGTGCCGGCTCACGCCTACGGCGACTATGCGGCGGCGGCTGCGGCCTGGGGCCGGCCACTGACCGGCGACGACGAAATCGCGACGCTGTGCTGGCGGGCCGACCCGACGAGCCCGCTGGGACAAGACGGCGATGCGGGTGGACGAGACGCTGCCCGTCCGACCGTGCTGGACGCGGTCTATGCACCGCTGCGCCTCGAAGGTGCTTGCGCATGGCGGGTCGAAACCCTCGATGCGGTCTTCGTGCTGCACAGCCCCAACAAGGCGCTGGGGCTGACCGGCGTGCGCGGTGCTTACGCCGTGGCGCCCCTCGCTGCCGCCTACGACAGCGAGGCGCTGTGCCAAGCCCTGGAGGCAGCCGCGCCGTCATGGCCGCTGTCGGCGCAGTCGGAGGCGATGCTCCTGAGCTGGTCCACGCCTGCGGCCCAGGCCTGGGTCGCGCACTCGCTCGACACGCTGGCAGCGTGGAAGTCCGACCTGCAGCGCCGCCTCACGGAACGTGGTTTCTCGCTGCGGCCCAGCGTCACGCCCTTTTCATCACGCGCCCGCCGCAGCCGCTGGACCTGTCGAGCCTGCGCGCCGAGGGCCTTGCCGTGCGTGACACCGCCTCGTTCGGCCTGCCGGGCTGCTGGCGCGTCTCGGCCCAGCCGCCGCATGCACAGGAGGCGCTGATGCGTGGCATCGACGCCGCCCAGCGGAACGCCGCATGAAGATCGCCCTGATGGTCTGGGGTGCCAGCAGCGGCGCGGGCAAGAGCCTGCTGGCCACCGCCTTGTGCCGCTGGGCAACGCGCGAGGGCCTGGACGTGGCGCCCTTCAAGGCGCAGAACATGAGCAACAACGCGCGCGTCGTGCCGGTGCATGCCGATGGTCTCACGGACGGCGGGGGCGCCCTGGGCGAGATCGGCTCGGCCCAGTACTTCCAGGCCCTGGCCGCGCGCGTGCCGCCGCACGTCGACATGAACCCGGTGCTGCTCAAGCCCGAGCGCGACACGGCCAGCCAGGTGGTGCTGCAGGGCCAAGCCAACGCCGCCCTCTCGCGCATGGGCTGGCGCGAACGCAGCGCCTTGCTGGCCACGGCGGCACGGGACAGCTTCGTGCGGCTGGCCGCGCGGCACGACGCCATCGTCATTGAAGGCGCAGGCTCACCGGCCGAGATCAACCTGGCGCCGCAGGACTACGTGAACCTGGGCACTGCGCGCTGGGCGCGCGATCTTGCCGGCGCGAGGGGCCGCCTGCGCGCGCTGCTGGTCGCCGACATCGACCGCGGCGGTGCCTTCGCCCACCTGCACGGCACCTGGGCGCTGCTGCCCGACGACCTGCGCCCGGCGCTGACGGGCTTCGTGCTCAACAAGTTCCGCGGCGATGCGGCCTTGCTCGCGCCAGGCCCCGAGCAGCTGCAGGCCCTGACCGGCGTGCCGCTGCTGGGCGTGCTGCCGATGAAGCGCGACCACGGGCTGCCCGAAGAAGACGGCCTGTACGCGGCTCCAACCGGCGGCGGATCGGGCCCGCGCATCGCCATCGTCGCCTGGCCGCACCTGAGCAACCTCGACGAGTTCCAGTCGCTGGCCGGTGCCGCGGCGCCGCGCTGGGTGCGCAGCGCCGCAGAATTGGACGGCTCTGACTGCGTCGTGCTGCCAGGTTCCAAGCAGGTCAGCGGCGACCTCGCCTGGCTGCGCGCCCAGGGGCTGGACCGCGCCATCGTCGCGCACGCCCACGCCGCCGGCCGGTACTGGGCATCTGCGGCGGGCTGCAGATGCTGGGGCGGTGCTCGACGACCCTGAGGGCGTGGACGGCGAGGCCTACGGCCCGCTGCCCGGCCTGGGCCTGCTGC
>NZ_AZND01000056.1:0-19221 GCF_000576205.1 Methylibium sp. T29
CGCACGGCGGCGCGTGCGCGCGTTCGGCCCGACGAGGTGCGCTTCACGCCACTGCGGCGCTGGCGCAGCCCGGCCACGCAGGCCGAGTACGCGGTGGCATGGCAGCTCGACACGCCGGCCGGCTCGCACCACGTGCGCGCCCGTCTGGACGCCCAGGAGCTCGACAGCCGCGGCTCGACCGGCTCGGTCTACTGGGAGGGCCTGAGCGACCTGTTCGAGGCCTCCAGCGGCACGCGCATCGGCCGTGGCTACCTGGAAATGACCGGCTATGCGAGCCCGCTGAAGCTGTAGCCGCGCCGCGCGCAGGGCCGCAGCGTCAGGGCCCCACGGCGGGGGCTGCTTACACTGCGGGCCCCATGGCCTCTTCCACTTCCACGATGTCCCAGGCCGTCACAGGCGGCGCCGCTGCCGGCGCCGGCGCCAAGGCGCGCTCGGTCCGCCCCTTGCGCGGCCTGCTGCCCTTCCTGAAGCCCTACCGCGGCCGCATCGTGCTGGCCGGGCTGTTCCTGGTGGGGGCCGCGCTGACCACGCTGGTGTTCCCGGTGGCGCTGAAGGCGCTGATCGACCAGGGCCTCGTCAGCAGCGACCCCGGCAAGCGCGTGCTGGCGCTGCGCGGCCACTTCTTCGCGCTGTTCGGCGTGGGCGCGGCGCTGGGCGTGTTCTCGGCACTGCGCTTCTACATGGTCACCTGGCTCGGCGAGCGCATCACGGCCGACCTGCGCAACGCGGTGTATGCGCATGTGGTGAAGCAGAGCCCGCAGTTCTTCGAGACCACGCAGACCGGCGAGGTGCTGTCGCGCCTGACCACCGACACGACGCTGGTGCAGACGGTGGTGGGCTCCAGCCTCAGCATGGGCCTGCGCAACACCGTGATGGGCCTGGGCGCGCTCGTCATGCTGGTGATCACGAACCCGGTGGTGATGGCGCAGGTGCTGGGCATCCTGGTGCTGGTGGTGCTGCCGGCGCTGTGGTTCGGCCGCAAGGTGCGCAGCCTGTCGCGCGCCAGCCAGGACCGCGTGGCCGATTCGAGCGCGATCGCCGCCGAGGTGCTGAACGCCGTGCCGGTGGTGCAGAGCTACACGCAGGAGGCGCGCGAGGCGCAGCGCTTCGACGCCTCCACCGCTCGCGCCTTCGCCACCGCGGTGCGGCGCACTCGCATGCGCGCCGGGCTGGTGGCCTTCATCATCACGGCCACCTTCGGCGCGCTGCTGTGGGGCCTGTACCAGGGCACGCAGGCGGTGATCCGCGGCGAGATCAGCGCCGGCCACCTGGGCCAGACGGTGGTCTACGTGATCCTGCTGGTGAGCTCGGTGGCGGTGCTGGCCGAGGTGTGGGGCGACCTGCTGCGCGCCGCCGGCGCCAGCGAGCGGCTGATGGAACTGCTGGCCACGCGCTCGCCGATCGAGAGCCCCGCCCGGCCGCGCGCGCTGGCCGCAGCGCCGATCGGCTCGCGCGTGAGCCTGCGCGATGTGGTGTTCCGTTATCCGTCGCGCCCGCTGACGCCGGCACTGGACGGTGTGACGATCGACGTGGAGCCGGGCCAGACGGTGGCGCTGGTGGGCCCGAGCGGCGCCGGCAAGAGCACGGTGTTCCAGCTGCTGCTGCGCTACTACGACACCCAGGGCGGCACGGTGGCGATCGACGGCGTGCCGGTGCGCGAGGCCGACCTCGGCGCGCTGCGCTCGCGCATCGGCCTGGTGCCGCAGGACAGCGTGATCTTCTCGACCAGCGCGATGGAGAACATCCGCTACGGCCGACCCGAGGCGAGCGACGACGAGGTGATCGCCGCCGCGCGCGCCGCGCACGCGGACACCTTCATCCGCGCCCTGCCCGAGGGCTATGCCAGCTTCCTGGGCGAGCGCGGCGTGCGGCTGTCGGGCGGGCAGCGCCAGCGCATCTCGATCGCCCGCGCGATCCTGAAGAACGCGCCGCTGCTGCTGCTGGACGAGGCCACCAGCGCGCTCGACAGCGAAAGCGAGCGCGCGGTGCAGGCCGCGCTGGACGAGGCGATGCGCGGCCGCACGACGCTGGTCATCGCCCACCGGCTGGGCACGGTGATGCACGCGGACCGCATCGTGGTGCTCGACGCCGGGCGCGTGGTGGACAGCGGCACGCACACGGAACTGCTGGCCCGCAGCGGGCTCTACCAGCGGCTGGCGGCGTCGCAGTTCTCCGATGCGCCGGCGATGACGGTCAACGACGCCTGAGACGGGCGCGTTGTAACGAACGCTTGCAGCGCCCCCGGCGCCGCGCCGTACAAAGACGATCCTGGACCTCGAAGGAATTGCCATGACGATCACCTCCTCCCGCACCTCGATCCCCACGCTCTCGATCGTCGCGCTCACCGCGGCCGCGCTGCTGGCCAGCGGCTGCGCCAACATGAGCCAGGAGCAGCAGGACACCGCCAAGGGCGCCGGCATCGGCGCGGCCGTCGGTGCGGTGGCCGGCGTGCTGATCGGCGACAGCAAGAAAGGCGCGGCCACCGGCGCGGCGATCGGCGCGCTGGGCGGCGCGGTGGCCGGCAACGTGTGGTCCAAGAAGATGGAAGAGAAGCGCCGCGCGATGGAGCAGTCCACGCAAGGCACCGGCGTCGACGTGACGCGCACCGCCGACAACCAGCTCAAGCTCAACGTGCCGAGCGACATCTCCTTCGACACCGGCAAGTCGGCCATCAAGCCCGAACTGCGCACCGTGCTCGACAGCTTTGCCAACGGCCTGGCCAACGACCCGGCGCTGCAGGTGCGCGTGATCGGCCACACCGACAGCACCGGCAGCGACGCGATCAACAACCCGCTGTCGGTCGACCGCGCGCAGAGCGTGCGCGACTATCTGGCCGGCCGTGGCATCCAGCCGGCACGCATCGAGACCTCGGGCCGCGGCTCGCACGAGCCGATCGCCGACAACACCAGCGAGGCCGGGCGCGCGAAGAACCGCCGCGTGGAGATCCTGCTGCGCGAGCCGGAACAGGCCGGCGCCCCGGCCGCCCCGAAGTCCTGACCCGGCGCGGCCGCGGGGCCCGCTGCCTACAATCTGCAGATGTCAGCTCTTCCTTCCCCCTCGCCCCGCCCCGCCCGCTCCCAGTACGAGGACTTCCTGCGCCACGTGCGCGACCACGGTGTGGTCAAGGCCGACCGCACCGGCACCGGCACCACCAGCGTGTTCGGCCACCAGATGCGCTTCGACCTGCGCGAGGGCTTCCCGCTGGTCACGACCAAGAAGGTCCATCTCAAGAGCATCGTCCTCGAACTGCTGTGGTTCCTGCGCGGCGACGGGAACGCCACTTGGCTGCAGGAACGCGGCGTGACGATCTGGGACGAGTGGGCCGCGCCCGACGGCGACCTCGGACCGGTCTATGGCGTGCAGTGGCGCAGCTGGCCCACGCCGGACGGCGGCCACGTCGACCAGATCGCCGAGGTAGTGAAGCAGCTCAAGACCAACCCTGATTCGCGGCGCATCATCGTCAGCGCGTGGAACGTGGCCGACTTGCCGAAGATGGCACTGATGCCCTGCCACGCCTTCTTCCAGTTCTACGTGGCGCCCGGCGACTCGCCTTCGGCTCGGGGTCGGCTGTCGTGCCAGCTCTACCAGCGCAGCGCCGACATCTTCCTCGGCGTGCCCTTCAACATCGCCAGCTACGCGCTGCTGACGCACATGCTGGCGCAGCAGTGCGACCTGGAGGTGGGCGACTTCGTCTGGACCGGCGGCGACTGCCACATCTACAGCAACCACCGCGAGCAGGTCGAGCTGCAGCTCTCGCGCGCGCCGCGCCCCTACCCCACGCTGCAGATCAAGCGCCGGCCGCCGTCGATCTTCGACTACGCCTACGAGGACTTCGAGATCATCGGCTACGACCCGCACCCGGCCATCAAGGCGCCGGTCGCGGTCTGAGACCTCCCGATGGAACTCTGGCTGATCGCCGCGGTGGCGCGCGACGGCGCCATCGGCCGTGCCGGAACGATGCCGTGGCACCTGCCGCAGGACCTGGCTCACTTCAAGCGCACGACGCTGGGCTGTCCGGTGGTGATGGGCCGCAAGACCTGGGAGTCGTTGCCGCCGCATTTCCGGCCTCTGCCGGGCCGCCGCAACGTGGTGGTGACGCGCAATGCCGCCTGGCAGGCCGACGGCGCCGAGGCCGCGCCCTCGCTCGACGCCGCGCTCGAGCGCCTGCGCGAAGCGGAGCGGGTGTTCGTCATCGGCGGCGGTGAGCTCTACGCCCAGGCGCTGCCGCGCGCCGACGGACTGGTGCTGACCGAGGTCGACATCGGCGTGCCGGACGCCGACACGCACTTCCCGGCCTGGGACCGCAATGCCTTCTCCGAAGCCGCGCGCGAAAGCCACACCGACGGCGCGCCCTGGCCCTATCACTTCGTGCGCTACGAGCGCATCCGTCGCTGAAGCGCCGCGACGCCGTCGCTGGAATGTCTGGCTGCCGGTCGGGATGAGCAACGCCGCAGGAGCTGCGCTGTCCAAGGGACTGACCGAGCAACTTCCCAAGACGTCGTTCGGCTTCGCAGTTCAGGCCGTCGACGGCGGCAAGCACAACGCTTGCGCAACGCCCCTGCTCCAGCTTCGACCGCCTCCGGATGGCATCCTTCGGAGCCCGCACAGTCGATTCGGAGTTCGGTTCGGGCTCGCCGCCAATGACATCGTCCACCCCCGCATTCCGCGGCAACAAGGCCGCCCTGCCCAGCAAGCCTTGCGTGGCCTGCGGCCGGCCGATGAGCTGGCGCCGTCGCTGGGCGCGCACCTGGGATGAGGTGAAGTTCTGCTCCGACGCCTGCCGGCGCGCCAAGGGAACCCGTGACTGAGATGCGCCACCTGGTCGTGGTGCTGGGCGATCAGCTGGATCTGCACGCTGCGGCGTTCGACGGCTTCGACGCAGCACGCGACGCGGTGTGGATGGCCGAGGTGGCCGAGGAATCGGCGCATGTGTGGTCAAGCCAACCGCGCACGGTGATGTTCCTCGCCGCGATGCGCCACTTCGCGCTCGCCCTGCGTGCGGCCGGGCGAGCCTTGCATTACGCCGCGCTGGACGATCCCGCCACGCACGGCAGCCTGCAGGCGCAGCTGCACGCCGACATCGAACGCCTGCGCCCCACCGGCCTCGTGATGACGGCCCCAGGCGACTGGCGCGTGCTGCAGGCGATCAAGTGCGTGGCGCAGGAGCAGGGCCTGCCGCTCGAGATCCGCGAGGACCGCCATTTCTACGGCAGCGTGCGCGAGTTCGCGGCCCACGCGCGCGGCCGCAAGGCGCTGCGCATGGAGTACTTCTACCGCGAGATGCGCAAGCGCCACGGCGTGTTGATGCACGGAGACGAGCCCGAGGGCGGCCAGTGGAATTTCGATGCCGACAACCGCGAGGCCTTCGGTGCCGCCGGCCCGGGCGCCGTGCCGCCGCGTGCGGTGTTCGAGCCCGATGCGCTCACGCGCGAGGTGATCGCGCTGGTCGAGAAGCGCTTCGGCACCCATCCCGGCCGACTCGATGGCTTTGCCTGGCCGGTGACGCGTGCACATGCACTCGTCGCGCTGCAGCGCTTCATCACCGAGCGCCTGCCGCTGTTCGGCCGCTACCAGGACGCCATGTGGCCCGGCGAACCCTGGCTGTACCACGCCCACCTGGCGGCCGCGCTGAACCTGAAGCTGCTGAATCCGCGCGAGGTCGTGGACGCGGCCGTAGCGGCCTACCGCGGGGGCGCCGCGCCGCTGGCCGGCGTGGAAGGCTTCGTGCGCCAGATCCTCGGCTGGCGCGAGTACGTGCGCGGCATCTACTGGACCCGCATGCCGGGCTATGCCGAGCTCAATGCACTGGACGCCTGCGAGGACCTGCCCGCCTGGTACTGGACCGGCGACACCGAGATGGCCTGCCTGCGCGACGCGATCACGCAGACGCTGCAGCACGGCTACGCGCACCACATCCAGCGCCTGATGGTCACCGGCCTGTACGCGCTGATGCTGGGCGTGCAGCCGCAGCAGGTGCACGCCTGGTACCTGGCGGTGTACGTGGACGCCGTCGAATGGGTGGAACTGCCCAACACCCTGGGCATGAGCCAGTACGCGGACGGCGGGCTGATGGCCAGCAAGCCCTACGTGGCGACCGGCAAGTACATCCAGCGCATGAGCCCGCACTGCCAGGGCTGCCGCTACGACCCCGCCCAGCGCACAGGCGAGAAGGCCTGCCCGTTCACCACGCTGTACTGGGATTTCCTGATGCGTCACGAGGCGACGCTGGCCGGCAATCCGCGCATGGTGCTGCAGGTGAAGAACGTGGCGCGTCTGGACGACGCGCAGAAGCAGGCGATCCGCGAGCGCGCAGTGGCCATCCGCAACGGCGCGGTCGCGTGAGCCGGGCCATTGTCTGGTTCAAACGGCGACCTGCGCGTGGCAGACCACGCGCCGCCGGCCGAGGCAGCGCGCGGCGACGCCGCGCGGGCGCTCTTCATCGTCGAACCCGCTTGGCTGACCAGCCCCGAATCCCACCCGCGGCGCGAGGCCTGGTTGCTGAAATGCCGGGTGGCACTGCGCGACGCCCTCGCCGCGCGAGGCCTGCCGCTGCCGGTGCGCACCGGCGAGGCGGTGGATGGTCCTGGTCGGGGTTTCAGCGACGACCTCGACCGGTAGCACGGCGACGAGGAGCCCGAGACACATGGCTGACAAGGCCCGCTTCCAGCATCCGGCGGCTGCAACGCGACGTCGAAGCCAACCTGCAAAGCGTGGCCGTGAGGAGAGACCTCCTCGACGAGGTCGATCGCCCACGTGCGGTCTTGCAACGCGCCGGGGTCACCACGCCCTGATCAGTGCCCGCTGCCCTCTCGATCCACGACCACGAGCCAGCGTCCCGCCCAGGGCGTCATGAGTCGGTCGGAACGCAGGACCCAGAAGCTCTCGCCGCGGGCGACGGCCGCGTCGTAGTCGGCATCGAGCACGCCGTGACGATCGAGAAAGCGGTTCAGGCTGGCGGCGATGCGGATGCAGCCTTTGGACTGCTGCGTGCCCAGGCGCGGTTCGAGCCGCTGCGGATCGGTGGCGTGCACCTGCAGGCGCATCTGCCCCATCCACCGCCGCCCCACCCGCGCCAGCCCTGCTGCCATCCAAAGTCGAAGACGCGCATGCCGCGCGCGCCGTAGCCGCAGATGCCCTGCGCATTGGGCGTGCCTTCGGCACGGAAGTCGGGATTGGCCAACGTGTGAGGGAAGACCCCCAGCGGCGTCTCGAAATGGTCGTACCCTGAGGCGCGTCCGGTGGACACGGGACTGGCGCCGACCACGCGCGCCGCGTCGAATCCACCCTGCGGCGGCAGCCACCACAGCACGGCGGCCTGTGCATGCGGCGCACGGTCGACCATGAGCACGAACTGTCCGTCTGGCACAGCCACCCCGGCGACCGCGAAAGCCCGCTGCAGCAGGCCGCGCCATTCGATCACCTCTTGCGCGCCGGGCGCCAGGCGGCGGTCCACCTCAGCAACGAAGACGTCGGCCAACGGCGTCGAGGTCGGCGGGCCATCGTCGACCTCGACGTCCCCGGCCGCTGCGGCGCCGGACGCCATCGCCATCGCGAGCGAAAGGCCCCACACCGCCGTTTCGGTCAACCGCGGCAATGCCTTCGCGGCCGAGCCGAACGCGAGGTGCGGCTGTTTCAAAAGCCACCGGACTCGCGCAGGCGACGCAGCAGTTCTTCGCTCGGAGGTACGTCGTCGAGGCACATGGTGACCTCGACTACTGGATCGCGATGACGCGGGAGCCGGCACCGTCGCGCTTGGGCAGGGTCAGCTTCAGCACGCCATCTTCCAGCTTCGCGACAACCGCCTTGTCGTCGATCTCGTGCGCCAGCGAGAACCCGCGCGATGCGCTGCCGTAGTAGGTTTCCTTCAGTAGCGAGCGGCCGGACTTCTCCTCCTTCTCCTTGCGCACTTCGGCGCTGATGGAAACGTAGTTGCCGTCGACCGAGACGCGGATGTCATCCTTCTTCGCGCCAGGAATCGATGCGCGAACGTGGTAGTCCTTGTCGTTCTCGGTGACGTCGACTTTGATCTCGGCCGGCATGTCGGCCGCCAACGAGGTGGGCACGGTGCGCGCGAAGCGGCGGAAGAACTCGGGGAAGAAATCGTCGAGGCGGGCGAGGTCATTCATGGTCAGCTCCATTGGTTGAGTCGCTGCACGACACGCAGCGGCAAGGTCAGTCTAGGATTCGCTCCGGCGCACGGCTTGCGCCAGGTCAAGCCAACCGAACGAGCGGGCGGCAGCCGCGACCTGCCTGTCGTCGGCCATCCGGCCGGAGAGATCGCATCGCTGGTCGACAAGGAGCAGCCGGACCTGTTTGGGATGGGCTCGCACGGCCACGGCGTGTTCGCCGGGTTGGTGCTTGGCTCGGTCGGCACCGGCGTCCTGGACCGCTGCATAACGGCAGCGTTGCTCTCGGTGGCCTCGCAGCCGATGAACCTGCTGCTTGCCCGCCGCCCGCCTTGCGCTCCGTCAAGCTGCGCAAGCGCCGGAACCCTGCGGGCAATCCGGCGTGCTGGATGCCACGACCCGCCATCAACGCGGATCGGCCGCCGGGATGGGCAACGTGCGATCTTGCGGAAACGAGACGCGCTGGAACGCGCCGAGTGCATGCTTGGCCAGCTCGACTGCGGCCAGATAGGAAAGCGTCAGCGCGACGATCATCGCCAGCGCCGGCAACGGCAGTGGCACGAAGCCGAAGGCATCGGCCAGGGGAGCCACGGCATCGCCACCGCCAGCGCCGTGATCGCGAGGCTGCTCGCCGCCAGCCAGGCAGAGGGCCGATCGCGCCACGCGGCGTGCGGCGTGCGGATCAGGAAGATGACCAGGACCTGCGTGGCCATCGACTGCACGAACCACGCGCTCTGGAAGACGGCGGCCGGGACGTGCAGAACGAGCACCATCAGCGCGAACGCGGCGAGGTCGAATACCGAGCTCAGCGTGCCGAAGCACAACATGAAGTTGCGGATCTCGGCGACATCCCAGCGCTGCGGCACGAACAGTTGGGCGACGCTCACGCGGTCGGTCGGGATCGCGAGTTCCGACAGGTCGTAGAGGAAGTTGTTGAGCAGGATCTGCACCGGCCGCATCGGCAGGAACGGCAGGAACACCGCGGCGGCTGCCATGCTGACCATGTTGCCGAAGTTGGAACTGGTGGCCATCTTCACGTACTTGCCGACGTTGACCACGGTGCGCCGGCCTTCACGCAAACCGTCGCACAGCACCGCGAGGTCTTGCTCCAGGAGAACCAGATCGGCCGCCTGCTTGGCGACGTCGACTGCGCCGTCGACCGAGATGCCGACGTCGGCCGAGTGCAGCGGCGGCGCGTCGTTGATGCCGTCGCCGAGGTAGCCGACGACATGCCCGCCGGCCTGAAGCGCGCGCACGATGCGGTTCTTCTGCTCCGGTGTCACGCGGCAGAACAAGGTGGCATCGGACGCCGCGGCGCGCAGCGCATGGTCGTCGAGTGCGGCGATCTGCGTGCCGGTCAACACGCCGCCAAGCGGCAGGGACAGCGCGCCGCACAGGTGCCGGGCCACGGCTTCGTGGTCGCCGGTGACGATCTTCACCGCCACGCCGTGCGCCCGCAGCGAGCGCAGCGCCTCGGCCGCAGACGCCTTGGGCGGATCGGTGAACGCGACGAAGCCGGCAAAGATGAAGTCGTGTTCGTCGCGCGCCGTGACATCCGTCGTTGCGTTGTCGATACACCGCGTGGCCACGGCCAGCAGGCGCAGGCCCTGCTCGCCGCACTGCGCAAACAGGCGTTCGATGGAGATACGGCGCGCTGCGTCTAACGCCGCGATGCCCGAACCCTGCTCGACACCCACGCACAGGCGCAAGATGTCTTCCGGCGCACCTTTGGCCACGAGCAGCCGGGAGCCCGCGCGCTCGACCAGCACCGAGACCCGGCGCCGCTCGAAGTCGAAGGGCACTTCATCGAGCTTGCGCCAGCCCGCTGCATCGAGCTGGCCGTGGGCAAGGATGGCGTCGTCCAGCGGGCTCTTCAGCCCGGTCTCGAAGTGGCTGTTGAGCCACGCCAGTTCGAGCACGCGCGAGCTCGGCTGGCCTTCGGCATCGAGCGCACGCTCGACGCGCAAGCGCGCCTCGGTCAGGGTCCCGGTCTTGTCGGTGCACAACACGTCCATCGCGCCGAGGTCCTGCACCGCGGCGAGCCGCTTGACGACAACCTTGCGGCGCGCCAAGCGCGCGGCACCGCGGGCCAGTGTCACCGACACGATCATCGGCAGCAGCTCCGGCGTCAGGCCCACGGCCAGCGCGACCGCGAAGAGGAAGGATTCCAGCATCGGCCGCTGGTTCAGCAGGTTGACGAAAACGACGGCCAGTACCAGCGCCACCGTGGCACGCGTCAGCAGTAGACCGAAGCGACGCGTCGCGCGTTCGAAGGCTGTCGGCGGCGGCGCCTGCGCGAGGCGATGCGCCAGCCGGCCCAGCTCTGTCTGCCGCCCGGTCGCGCACACCAGCACGCGGGCCGATCCGCTGACCACACTGCTGCCCATCAGGGCGGCGTGCGGGCAGCCGAGTGCGACCTGCTCGGTCCCGGCAGTAGCGCGCGGCCGCTTCTCGACAGGGAACGCCTCGCCCGTCAGAGACGCCTCGTTGACGAAGAAGTCATTCGCCTCCAGCAACCGCCCATCGGCAGGCACCAGGTTACCGGCAGCCAGCATGACGCAGTCGCCAGGAACCAGGCGTGACGCCGGCAGCTCGACCTCGCGCCCATCGCGCCAGGCCCGCACGCGCAAGGCCACCGAACGTTGCAGTGCCTCAACGGCGCGTCCCGCGCGATGCTCCTGGAACAGGTCGAGGCAGATGCTCGCCAGCACCACCGCAGTGACAAGACCGAAGCTGATCGCATCGCCGGTCGCGGCGGCGATCCCCGAGGCCACCAGCAGCACCAAAGTCAGCGGTTCCAGCAGGCGCGTGGCGACGCGGCGGACGAACGATGACCCTTTGGCCTGCTCGAGCCGGTTCTCGCCATGGCGGCGCAGGCGCGCGGCTGCCTGGCGCTGCGTCAAGCCTCGCGGGGTCGTGTGCAGCGTCGCCAGCAGCCGGTCGAGCGGCAACAGCCACCAAGTCGCGGGCGCCTTGTGCTGCACCACCGGAGACTCAGCGCATCAGCACGTACTGCCCCGGCGCATCCGCCAGCACGGCATAGCCCTGCGCGGCCGCGCCGACGGCCGGTGGCGTGACCAGACGGCCGGAGCGGCTCGCCAGCCAGCGTTGCCACTCGGGCCACCAGGAGCCGGGCTTTGCCTCGGCCTGCGCGAGATACAGGTCGGGGTCGATGTACTTGCCATCCGCGGCGCGGGTGCGTACGCGGTAGTGCCGGTGGGGATGGCCCGGCGGGCTGACGACGCCGACGTTGTGGCCACCGCTGGTCAGCACGAAGGTCAGTTCGGTGTCGGTCAGCACGTGCAGCTTGTAGACCGAGCGCCACGGCGCGACATGGTCCGTCTCGGTGCCGAGGCAGAACACGGGCACGTGCACGTCGCCCAGCGCGACCGGCTTGCCGGCCACACGGAAGCGCACAGCGGCCAGATCGTTGCGCAGGAAGAGGCGCTTCAGATACTGAGCGTGCATGCGGTAGGGCATGCGGGTGGCGTCCTGGTTCCAGGCCATCAGGTCGGTCATGGGCGCGCGCTCACCCATCAGGTAGTCGCGCACACCGCGCGACCAGATCAGATCGTTGGAGCGCAGAATCTGGAAGGCGCCGGCCATCTGGTCGCTGGCGAGGTAGCCGCGATCGAACATGATGTCCTCGAGAAAGGCCACCTCGCTGTCGTCGATGAAAAGGGCGATCTCGCCCGGCTCGGTGAAATCGGTCTGCGCGGCCAGCAGCGTCAGCGAGGCGAGGCGCTCGTCGCCGTCGCGCGCCATCGCGGCGGCGCCGATCGCCAGCAGCGTGCCGCCCAGGCAGTAGCCGACGGCATGCACGCGGCGTTTCGGCACGATCGCGCCGACCGCGTCGAGCGCGTCGTACAAACCCATGCGCAGGTAGTCCTCCATGCCGTAGTCGCGCTCGGCTTCGCCCGGGTTCTTCCACGACACGCAGAACACCGTGTGGCCTTGATCGACGAGATACCGGATCAGCGAGTCGTGCGGCGACAGGTCGAGCACGTAGTACTTCATGATCCACGCGGGCACGATCAGGATCGGCTCGGGATGCACCTTCGGCGTGGTCGGCGTGTACTGGATCAGCTCGACGAGCGAATTGCGCAGCACGACCTTTCCCGGCGTAGTGGCCAGGTTCCCACCGACGCCCCAAGCCTCGCTGCCCGCGCTCGGGCGGCCCGCCTTCAGGCGCTCCCAATCGTCCCACCAGTGCCCGGCGCCCTGCGCCAGGTTGGCGCCGAGGGTGGCGAGCGTGCGCTGCAGCACCAGCGGATTGGTGGCGACGAAATTGCTCGGTGAGCACAGGTCCAGCAGTTGGCGGGTGATGAAGGTCACCACCTCCTCATGGTGCTTCGAGACGCCGCGCACTCCGGTGGTGGCGTTGTGCCACCATTGTTGGGTGAGCAGGAACGACTGCGAGATCAGGTTGAACGGCCACTGGTGCCAGGCCGGGTCGGCGAAGCGCCTGTCCTGCGGCAGCGGCTCGATGCAGCAGGGCGCTTCGGGGCTCGTTGCATGCGCGAGGTACAAGGCGAGCCGAAGCGCCTTGCGCCAGGCTTTGTGCACCAGCTCGGCCTGCTTGGCCGGCGACAGCGCCAGGTGCGACAACCAGTCGACATAGGCGAGCAGCAGCGCCGACGGCGAGACGCCGCGCGTGGCGTGCCCGAGTTGCGCGTGCAGCCAGCGATCGAACCCTTCGGTGGGCTCACCCACGGGAATGTCCAGCACCGGCGGCGCTCGAGCTGCGTCGACCTCGATCTGCTGAGTCATGGTCCGTCCCATCCATCCAGCACGTCACTGTAGGGACGGCCGGCGCGACCGCCATTGACGCAGCGCAAGCGGACCCCCCTGGCGCGCGGCGAGACTGGCTGCCGTGAAGATCCCCTTCGATCGCTGGCTCGGCTGGCCCACGCTGCTCCTGCTGCTGCTCGGCCTCTGGTTGCTGGGAAGCATCTTGCGCGACCAGCGCACCGTCGAGGCGGTGCCTTACAGCGTGTTCGAGCAGTACCTGCGCGACGGCCAGTTGACCGATGTGCAGGTCGGCGACCAGGTGATCAGCGCCAGGTTCACCTCGCCTCACGACGGCAAGGCGACCGTCGTCGCCGAGCTGGTCGAACCGGCGATGGCCGAGCGCCTGTCGCACTATGGCGTGTCGTACCGGCGCGTGCGCGAATCGAACTGGCTCTCCCAACTGTTGTCGTGGATGGCCGGGCCGCTGCTGTTGCTCGGATTCTGGTACTTCATGAGCCGCCGCATCGACGGGCAACAGGGCGGCGCCGGCTTCCTGGGCATCGGCCGCAGCCATGCCAAGGTCTACATGGAGAAGTCCACCGGTGTGCGCTTCGACGACGTCGCCGGCGTCGACGAGGCCAAGGCCGAGCTGCAGGAGATCGTCGAATTTCTGAGGGACCCGAAGGCGCACGGGCGACTCGGCGCCCGCATGCCCAAGGGCGTGCTGCTGATGGGGCCTACCGGGACCGGCAAGACGCTGCTGGCGCGTGCGGTGGCTGGCGAGGCCGGGGTGCCGTTCTTCTCGATCAGCGGCTCCGAGTTCATCGAAATGTTCGTCGGCGTCGGTGCGGCGCGCGTGCGCGATCTGTTCGAGCAGGCTCGTGCCGCGGCGCCGGCGATCATCTTCATCGATGAGTTGGACGCGCTCGGCAAGGCGCGCGGCATGGGCGGGCTGGTGGGCGGCCACGACGAGCGTGAGCAGACACTGAACCAGTTGCTGGTCGAGCTCGACGGCTTCGATCCGAGCGTCGGGGTGGTGCTGCTCGCGGCGACGAACCGGCCCGAGATCCTCGACCCAGCGCTGTTGCGCGCCGGCCGCTTCGACCGCCAGGTGCTCGTGGACCGGCCCGACAGGTCGGGTCGGCGCGCGATCCTGCGGGTGCACGCTGCGAAGGTCCGCCTCGCGCCCGATTGGGACCTCGATCAGGTGGCCGCGATCACGGTCGGATTCGCCGGCGCGGACCTGGCGAACCTCGTCAACGAGGCGGCCTGGTCGCGACGCGCCGGCGGGCGGATGCCGTGACGCTGGCCGATTTCACCATCGCGATCGAGCGCATCGTGGCCGGCATCGAGAAGAAGCACGGCCTGCTCGGGGAGGACGAGAAGCGTCTCGTCGCCTACCACGAGCTGGGGCACGCACTGACCGCACTCGCACTGCCAAGCACCGACCGAGTGCAGAAAGTGTCGATCGTGCCGCACGGCATCGGCGCGCTCGGCTACACGCTGCAGCGCCCGAGCGAGGACCGTCACCTGCAGCGGCGCACAGAACTGATCGACCGGCTGACCGTGCTGCTTGGCGGCCGGGCGGCGGAGGAACTCGTCTTCGGAGAACCGTCGACCGGCGCCGCGGACGATCTGGCGCGCGCCACCGGGATGGCGCGCGACATGGTGCTGCGCTTCGGCATGGACGAGGGCCTCGGGCCGGTGGCCTACGCCGATGCGCCAGCGAGTCCCTTGGTCGGTCTGCCCGCCATGTCGACTCTGTCCGAGCGCGCCAGCCCGGCCACCGCCGAACGCATCGATGCGGCCGTGCAGGCGCTGCTCGGCCACGCCCGGCAACGCGCCACCGAGATCCTGCGCGACAACCGCGAGATGCTGGACCGCACGGCTGCAGCGCTGATGGCGCAGGAGACGCTCGACGAAGAGGCCCTGCTGGCGCTGACGGCAGGCCTGCGTGCGGCTGGGCGTCCAGCCGCAATCCGGCAGGTCGCCTGAAGACAGATCGTCGCGGTCGATCACACAGTGTTGCGCAGCGATGCTGCGCGTTATCGGCGTCGTCGCGATGTGTTGTCGTCGCCCCTCCGTCCTGTTCCCATGGCGAGACCGCCAGAAACAGGAGGAGCAAGAGATGAGCGCTGGTGCCATCGCCGCGGACCTGGGCTACCAGCTGCGCTTCCACTCGCTCTTCCACGAAGGCCGCGGCTGCGTTTCCCGTGCGACGCCGCCGGCAGGTCGACCTGGGAACCTTGAGCCCGCACGCGCTCAGCAACTACTTCTACGCCCGCAAGGTAATCGGCCGGGAACCCGCGATGCCCGCCATCGAGTCGACGATGCACCGACGCCGCCTGGGCGGCGGAATTCTTGACCGGGCGCAAGCCGGCCGCACGGCAGTTGCGAACAATGCGAAGCACCGCCCACCTCGAGGAGTCAGCCATGCCCAAGATGAAAGCCGCCGTCTTCGTCGAGCCGGGACGCATCGTCCTCGAGGACAAGCCGATTCCGGACATCGGTCCGCTCGATGCGCTGGTGCGCATCACCACCACGACCATCTGCGGCACCGACGTCCACATCCTGAAGGGCGAGTACCCGGTCGCCCGCGGCCTCACCGTCGGTCACGAACCCGTGGGGGTGATCGAGAAGCTCGGTTCGGCCGTCGAGGGCTACGAGGAAGGGCAGCGCGTCGTCGCGGGCGCCATCACGCCCAGCGGCTGGAGCAATGCCTGCCTCTGCGGTGCTTGCTCGCAGGACGGCGCGGGAACCGCGCACGGGTGGAAGCCGATGGGTGGCTGGCGCTTCGGCAACACCATCGACGGCTGCCAAGCCGAGTACGTGCGCGTGCCCGACGCCATGGCCAACCTGGCGAGGGTGCCCGACGGCCTCACCGACGAGCAGGTGCTGATGTGCCCCGACATCATGTCGACCGGCTTCGGCGGCGCCGAAAGTGCAGGCATCCGAATCGGTGACATTGTGGCGGTGTTTGCTCAAGGCCCGATCGGGCTTTGCGCAACAGCCGGCGCGAAGCTGTGCGGTGCCAGCGTCGTGATCGGCGTGGACCGGCTGCCCGAGCGTCTGGCGATGGCTCGGCGCATGGGGGCCGATCATGTCATCGATGCCTCGCGGGTCGATCCGGTCGAGGAGATCGCACGGCTGACCGGTGGGCGCGGCGTCGACGTGGCGATCGAGGCGCTGGGGACACAGCAGACTTTCGAGTCGTGCTTGCGGGTTCTGCGTCCCGGTGGCACGCTGTCCAGTCTGGGCGTGTACTCCACCGACCTGAAGATTCCACTCGGCGCCTTTGCTGCGGGGTTGGGCGATCACAAGATCGTGACGACGCTGTGCCCGGGCGGCAAGGAACGCATGCGGCGGCTGATGTCGGTGATCGAGCGCGGGCGCATCGATCTGGGCGCCATGGTCACGCACCGCTACCGGCTCGACGACATCGAGACCGCCTACGAGCTCTTCGGTCAGCAGCGCGATGGCGTGCTGAAGATCGCGATCACGCCGTGAAGCACCGGGTTCGCGCGTGACCGTCCGCAACCTCGATGCCCTGCTGCGGCCTTCGTCGGTCGCCGTCATCGGAGCTTCCGATCGCATTGGCAGCGTCGGCGGTACCGTATGGCGGAACCTGCGCGCGGGCGGTTTCCAGGGGCCGGTGCTGGCCGTGAACCCGCACCACGCGGTCCTGGACGGACAGCCCGTGGTCCCAAACATCGGGGCCCTCCTCCTGGTGCCGGACTTGGCCGTGCTCTGCACACCTCCGGAAACGCTGCCTCCACTCGTCGCCGAGCTCGGCGCACGCGGTACACGCGCCGCGATCGTGATGACCGCGGGCCTCGATGCCATGCGGAAGCAGGCGCTGCTGGACGCCGCGCGGCCGCATCTGCTGCGCGTACTGGGGCCCAACTGCCTCGGTCTGCTCACACCCGCCATCGGCTGAACGCGAGCTTCGCTCACGCCGACGCGCTGCCCGGAGACATCGCCTTCGTCTCGCAATCGGGCGCGCTCGTCACCGCCGTTCTGGATTGGGCCCGATCGCGGCGCCTCGGCTTCTCGCATCTCGTCTCGCTCGGCGAACATGCCGACGTCGACTTCGGCGACCTGCTCGACTACCTGGCGAGCGACCCGCAGACGCGCTCCATCCTGCTCTACATCGAGAGCATCGAGTCACCGCGCAAGTTCATGTCCGCGGCGCGTGCGGCCGCGCGCAACAAGCCGGTCGTCGTCGTGAAGGCCGGGCGTGCCGGCAACGGCATCCATGCCGCCGCATCGCACACCGGGGCTTTGGCCGGCTCGGACGTCGTGTTCGATGCGGCGATCCGCCGCGCCGGCATGCTGCGCGTGGACACGCTGCAGGAACTCTTCACGGCCGCGGAGACGCTGGCGCGCTTTCGCGGCGGCCACGACGGTACCCTGACCATCGTGACCAACGGCGGCGGCGCCGGCGTGATGGCCGCCGATGCGGCCTCGCTCGCCGGCATCCCGCTGCGCGAGCTCGGCCCCGAGCTGCTTAGCCGGCTCGACGCCGGGCTGCCGGCCACCTGGTCGCACGCCAATCCGATCGACATCATCGGCGACGCGCCCGTGCAGCGTTACACCGACACATTGCGGGCGCTGCTCGCCGATCGCGACACCGGCGCGGTGCTGTTCCTGCATGCGCCCACCGCGATCGTGCGCAGCGACGACATCGCGCGTGCCTGCGCGCCGATCGTGCGCCCCGATGCCGATCGCGTGATGGCATGCTGGCTCGGGGACGCCGCCGTGACCGACGCGCGGCGCATCTTCGAGGAGGCCGGCGTGGCCGACTACGCGACCCCCGAAGAGGCCGTGCATGCGTTCGCCAGCGTCGTGACCTACCGCCGCAACCAGGCCCTTCTGACCGAGGCACCGACGGCCAGCGAGAACGGACCGCCCGCTGTCGACGCGGCCCGCACCGTCATCGCGCGCGCGCTCGACGCCGGCCGCGAGATGCTCGACGAGTCGGAGGCCAAGGCCGTGTTGGTCGCCTACGGCATTCCGGTGGTAAAGACATTGGCCGTCGACGCGTCGGCCGATGCCGCAGAGGATGCAGCGCGGACACTGGGCTATCCGGTGGCGCTGAAAATCCGCTCGCGCGACATCAGCCACAAGTCGGATGTCGGCGGTGTCGCCCTCGACTTGTGCGACGGAGCGGCAGTGCGCGACGCCACCGACAGCATGCTCTCGCGCATCCGCGGGAGCCGGCCGCAGGCACGCATCGACGGCTTCACGGTCCAGGCGATGGGGAAGCGGCCGCTGGCGCAGGAGCTGATCGTCGGCGCCAGCATCGACCGCTGTTCGGGCCGGTGATCCTGTTCGGCCAGGGCGGCACCGCGGTCGAGGTGCTCGCCGACCGCGCGGTGGCGCTGCCGCCGCTGAACCGCGTCCTAGCGCACGAGGCAATCGGGCGCACGCGGGTGGCCAAGCTGCTTGCCGGCTACCGCGACCATCCGCCGGCGAAGCTCGACGCGATCGCCGACGTGCTGGTCGCGGTCTCGCAGATGCTCGCCGACCTGCCGCAGATCGCCGAGCTCGACATCAATCCGCTGTGGGCCGACGCCGACGGCGTGCTGGCGCTCGACGCACGGCTGCGCGTGAGCCGCACGCCGTGCGCCGGCGCGCAGCGGTTCGCCATCGCGCCCTACCCTGCCGAGCTCGCCGAGACCGTGGCGTGGCGCGGCCGCGAGTTGCTGCTGCGCCCGATCAGGCCGGAAGACGAGGCGCGCCACCGCGCATTCTTCGAGCAAGTCGAGCCCCGCGACTTGCGCCTGCGCTTCTTCAGCAGCCGACGCGAGTTGCCGCGCAGCGAGTTGGCGCGCCTGGTCCAGATCGACTACGCACGCGAGATGGCCTTCATCGCACTTCTCGCGCCCGCCCGCGGCGGCGCGCCCGAGACCGTCGGTGTGGTGCGCGTCGTGTGCGACCCGGACAACGTCGAGGCCGAGCTCGCGATCCTCGTGCGCTCGGACCTGAAGCATCAGGGCCTGGGCCATCTGTTGCTGGACAAGGCGATCCGCCATCTGCGCGGGCACGGGACGCAGCGCGTCGTCGCCGACGTTCTGCACGAGAACGCCGCGATGCGCGAGCTGGCGCGCAGCCACGGCTTCACGGCTGAACCGGGGCAGGATTCGACGGCGTCAATGCGCCTGGTGCGAGAACTGGCAGCCGACCGCGGCGCGCCGATCACGGTCCACCCATGAGACCCGAGGCGCTTTCGACCTTCGCCGCGGCAAAGACCGGGGCGCAAGCAGCGCCCTTCGCCGCTGGCGAACGCATCGTCGCCGCACTCCAGCGCAAGCTGGGCGCGCGCCTCGTCGAGACCCACATCTCGTGGGTGCTGCTCGGTGCC
>NZ_AZND01000057.1:0-19074 GCF_000576205.1 Methylibium sp. T29
TCGTCATGGTGTATCGATCCTGACCCTGTCGCGCTCGCGGCAGGGCTCGATACCCATTTGCACCGGCTGCCTGTCCGGCAGCCGGTGTCTTTTTGCATTTGCAGAACGCTGCCGGCGCTGCTGCACCGTTGTGGGCGGGCCGCAGACCCGGGGCCGTGCATGCGCGAGCCAGCCTGGCGCAGGCACTCCCCAGCTTGGACGCCGCGTTTCACGGCGGGCCCCCACCATCCCCCTCCGGCGGGGTGGATGGTGCCGGGCGCTGGAACTACGCTCATTCGCATGAGCTACGCGGCCTTCCTGTCGTTCAACAACCGCGCCGCGCTGGCGCGCTCCGCCAGCGCCGGGTGCTATACCTGCCTGGGCAGCTTCACGCCCGCCGACGTTCGCCACTGGATCCACGACGACACCACGGCGCTGTGCCCGATCTGCGGTGCCGACACGGTGCTGCCCGGGGTGAGCGATGCGGCGACGCTGCATTCGGCACGCGCTTCGCAGTTCGAGGAAGCCGAGACGGTGCCCGCCGCTCTGTCGATCACGCCCGAGTGGCTGTAGCCGGCGCCGGCTGTCGCGCGTTCGGCGCACCTGGCGCTGCGTACACTGGCGCCGCTCGCACCGGGGAGAGGGGTCACCGATGAACAATTGCAGGCGCCATGGCGCCCTCACGCCGGCTCGAACCGGCGGAGACGGCGGCCCCGTCGGGTCGCTCGATGCCCATCCGCGGCGGCCCCTCGAGGGCCGTGCTTGCGGTGGGAGCCGGCGGGGGCTCATTCCGGTCCTGGCAGGTTCGCTGCTGCTGTGGCTGCCGGTCGCCTCCTCGGCCGGCGAACGCACCTACCGCTGCGAGGTGGTCGAACATTTGATCCAGCAGGGCCCGAACGGCGCGATCGCCCGGCCGGCCAATCCCTACCTGATCGGCGTGGTGTTCACCGTGGATCGCACGGCCGGGCGGCCGGCCGCGGGACCTGCCGTGGGGCCCGGTTCGACGCCGGCCTTCGGACGCGTCGACGGCCGGGTGCAGGTGCTGGCCGCTGGCAACAGCGAGAGCTCCTTCGTGGCCACATCGGTGGCGCCTGCCACGGGCGGCGGTGTCCACTTCTCGGCCATCCGGGTGGAGGAGTACGCATTCGAGGCAAAGAAGCCCTTCGTGCTGATGGAAGGTTCGATGGTGATCTCCGGGACCTGCGAATAACTCCGGCGACGACGACGATGACGAAAGGGGTCCGTGCGACCCGGGCCGCCGCCGCGCTGTTGCCGCGGCTGCTGTCCGGCTGCGCCAGCCACTACTCCAGCCGCCGCCGGGCCCCACCGCGCAGCCGCGGTTCAAGACCTGGGGCACCTATGCGCACATCGACCCCGAACGCTCGTGCAAGACCCTCTGGCGGCTCGACGTACCGGTGGTCAAGGGCAAGGACGCGTGGTGAGCATCCAGGCCGGCGTGCCGCTGCGCAGTCGGAGTTCATCACCGACGCCCGACGCTGCCGCCTGCGCCTCTGGCGGCTCGATCCCGATGGCGCCCGCATGCCCGAGCCCAGCGCGAAGCCCGACACGCCGATACATTGCGAGTTCTCGCTCTGACGTCGTTCGCGCAGGAGGCGCCGCCCGCACCATGCAACTCATCGGCATGCTCGATTCGCCCTACGTCCGCCGCGTCGCGGTGTCGCTGCAGCTGCTGGGGCTGCCGTTCGAGCACCGCTCGATCTCGGTGTTCCGGGGCTTCGACACGTTTCGCCGGATCAGCCCGGTGGTCAAGGCGCCGTCGCTGGTGTGCGATGACGGCAGCGTGCTGCTCGACTCGAACCTGATCCTCGAACACGCCGAGACGCTGGCGGCGGCCCTGCCGGCGGCGCGGCGCCGCAGCCTGATGCCGGCCGACCCGGCCGCGCGGCTGCGCACGCTGAGCCTGCTGGGCCTGGCGCTCGCTGCCTGCGAGAAGAGCGTGCAGATCGTCTACGAGAACCTGCGCCCGGCCGACAAGGTGCATGCGCCGTGGTTCGACCGCGTCAGCGGCCAGCTGCGCGTGGCCTACGGCGAACTGGAGGCTGCGCTGGCGCAGCGGCCGCTGGCGGTGGACACCGACCACATCGACCAGGCCGGCGTCTCCATCGCGGTTGCCTGGCGCTTCACGCAGGCGCTGATCCCCGAGGTGGTGGACGCCGCGGCACATCCGCGGCTCGCCGCGCATGCGGCGCAGGCCGAGGCGCTGCCGGCCTTCCGTGCCGCGCCCCACGGCGAGGGCAGCTACCCGGCTGCGACCGTGTAGCGCCGGCCGGCGCATCGCCGTCTCATGTCGCGTGTGACGGCGGTGCGCTAGATGTCGGGGCCGCGCGCGAACTCGTCATAGGCGGCCACCGCATGGGCCGCATACATCAGCGACGGTCCGCCGCCCATGTAGACGGCGACGCCCAGCGCTTCATCCAGCTCCTGCCGCGACGCGCCGAGCTTCGCCAACGCCTGCATGTGAAACCCGATGCACGGGTCGCAGCGCGCGGCCACGCTCAGTGCCACCGCGATCAGCTCCTTGGTCTTCTTGTCCAGCGCGCCATCGGCCATCGCTGCGCGGCCCAGCTCGCCGAAACCCTTCATCACGTCGGGGACGCCCGTGCGCAGGGTGGCAAGCCGAGCGGAAATATCCAGCGTCAGCTCTCGGTACGGGGCGGGAGGGCGGTTGTCGGTGCGGTCGGCCATGGCGGTGCGTGCCTGTCGCTCACTTGCCGCTGCGCGTGGCGCAGGTGTTCAGCCCGAACGGCAGGTAGGCGGGGCAGAAGCGGAACAGACCGGTGGCGATCGGCACCACGCCGAGCCAGCCCCAGGGACCGATGACGCCTGCCACGGTGGCGGCGATCAGTGCGGCGCCGACGACGATGCGCACGCTGCGGTCGAGGGTTCCGACGTTGGGGTTCATGGCGTTTCTCCTGGAGTGAAGCCGGCCTCATCATCTCGCCGTGCGGCGGGTGCGGCGCTGACGTGGATCAAGACTGCGGTTCGAACAGGAAAAGGGATTGACTTAGTTCGACCGCCGCCGCTAGCGTGCCGCTGTCGATTTCGAGCGACGCCTCGGGGATGCACGAATGTCGATGACCATCGCACCGCCTTCTCTCGATGCCCTGGCCCGGCAGATCCAGGCCGCACAGGACGCGACCCGGCAGATCGAGCCCTTCACGTCGCAGCTCGACGGCTTCGACGTGCCGGCCGCGTACGCGGTGGCGCAGCTCGTGCACGAGGCGCGGCTGCGGGAAGGCGCGCGCGCGATCGGTCGCAAGATCGGCTTCACCAACCCGGACATGTGGTCGCTGTACGGCGTGCGCGATCCGGTATGGGCCCACGTCTACGACCGGACCGTGGTGCGCGTGTCGGGCGGACGGCACGTGTGCCGGCTGGCGCCGTTCACCGAGCCGAAGATCGAGCCCGAGATCGTGCTGCACTTCCATCGCGCGCCGCCGGCGGATGCTGACGCGGCCGCACTGCTGGACTGCATCGACTGGGTGGCGCATGCGTTCGAGATCGTGCAGTCGCATTTCCCGGGCTGGAAGTTCCGCGCTGCCGATACGGTGGCCGACGCCGCGCTGCACGGCGCGCTGCTGGTCGGCGAGCCGCAGCCGGTGGCGCGCCTGCAGCCCGGCCTGCGCTCGGCGTTGGCGGCCTTTTCCTTGGAGCTGGTGTGCGACGGCGCGGTGCGCGAGGTGGGCGTGGGCGCCAACGTGCTGGGCAGCCCGCTGGCCGCGCTGGCGCACCTGGCCGGCGTGCTGTCGCGTCAGCCGCAGGCGCTGCCGCTGCAGGCCGGCGAACTGGTGACCACCGGCACGCTCACCACCGCGCAGCCGGTGCGTGCGGGGCAGACCTGGCACACGGTGCTGCGTGGCATCGATCTGCCGGGGCTGGCGGTCGAGTTCGTCGACTGACGTGCCCGCGGCGCGGTGCGGCGCCGCGGGGTTCTCGGCGGCTCCTCAGCCCAGCGGCGGATTGGCCGGCATGCGGGCCCGGCTCGGATCCTGCGCCACCCAGGGCTGGGCGTGGTCGCACCAGATCTCCATCTGAGGCTGCAGCGCCGACGTGTCGTCGAGCGTGCCGGCCTTCAGGAAGGTGAGGGCAGGTGCAGCCGCCACTTCGGAGACGATCGCCGAGCCGCAGTTCGGGCAGAACTTGCGATCCACCGGCAGGCCGCTCTCGCCGGTGTCGCGGTAGGTGGACACCGGGCCGCCTTCGATCACCAGGCTCTCGCGCGGCAGGCCCAGCACGATGGAGAACGAGGTGCCCGACTGCTTCTGGCAGTGCTTGCAGTGGCACACGGCGGTGAACACCGGTTGTGCCGAGCCGTGATAGCGAACCTTGCCGCACAGGCAGCCGCCGACGATTTCCATGGGAAAGTCTCCTTCAGATCCGGGCATCGGACGTGCCCGCTGGGACGACGCTAGCACCGCGGGTGGCGACGCGCCAGCGGGCGGTTGCGGGTGTTCCGGCGCATGACAGTCGGATCGGCGCAAGACGGCGGTGCGGTCGCGCCGTGACGGCCTGGAAATCGGCTACAAAGCGGTGGGAGCCAGTGGGGACTGGAGCGAGGGCGGTCGATGATTCGAACAGTTGGCGGCGGCGCCATGGCGCTGGCGTATCGCGCGTCGGGCCTGCGGCGGTGGCTCGCGCCGTGTCTGGCTCTCGTCCTGATGGGCGGAGCGCTCGCCAGCGCGTGGGCGCAACCGACCCTGCCGGTGCCCGCCACTTTCGCCGGCGTCCTGCCCTGTGCCGACTGCGCTGGCGTGGCGCAGACGCTCACGCTGCGTGCGGACGGCCTGTACCGCCTGCGCCGCACCTACCTGGGCAAGCCGGAAGGGCCGTTCTCCGAACTTGGACACTGGAAGCTGAATGCTGCCGGCACGCTGCTGATGCTGCGCGGCGAGACGGACACGCTGCTGTTCGCGGTGATGCCTCGGACGCCGAGGACGAGGGCGGGCTGCGCCTGCTCGACCGCCGCGGCCAGCCCATCGAGTCGGACGCCAACCTGGCCCTGCGCCGCACGGCGGCGCTCGACCCGGTGGCGTTCACCGACTGCGACGGCGGCGTGCGAGAGCGCGTCGCCGACGATGGGCCGGGCAGCGCTGACGCCCCACTTGGCGTGGCCTGCGGGGCGCCGCAGGTGCCGGCGCACGATGCCCCGGAGCCCCAGCCCAGGCACTGACCACGCAACCGGAGGATCTCATGGACATCGACGCATTGCAGACCTTCCTCGGCACCACCGTGACTGCGGTGATCCTCAAGATCCTGGCCGCGCTCGCGTTCTGGCTCGTCGGCCGCTGGCTGATCGGCCGGGTGATCGCGCTGGTGCAGGCGGCCATGAGCCGCAACCACGTCGACCCCACCCTGACCAAGTACCTGGCTCGATCATCGCCGTCGCGCTGAACATCGCGCTGGTGCTCGGCATCCTGGGCTACTTCGGGATCGAGACCACCTCCTTTGCGGCGATGCTGGCCGGCGCCGGCGTGGCGATCGGTGCGGCGTGGAGCGGGCTGCTCGGCAACTTCGCGGCCGGCGCCTTCATGCTGATCCTGCGGCCCTTCAAGGTGGGCGACTTCGTCAGCGTGGGCGGCGTGGTGGGTACGGTGCGAGAGCTCGGCCTGTTCGGGACCACGATCGTCACGCCCGACAACGTGATGACGATCGTGGGCAACGGCAAGATCTTCGGCGACACGATCCAGAACTTCTCCGTGCTGCCGGTGCGGCGCGTCGAGCGGGTGGCGCAGCTGGCCCACGGCGTGGATCCGCTCGATGCGATCGCGCGCCTGAAGGCCGCGGTGGCGCAGATCCCGAACATCTCCAAGGACATGCCGCCCGAGGTCAACCTGCTCGACTTCAAGCTCGAAGGACCGCAGATCGCGGTGCGCCCCTACGCCCACACCGACCACTACTGGCAGGTCTACTTCGACACCAACGAGGCGATCGTGCGGGTGTGCCAGGAGGCCGGCTGGCCGGTCCCGTCGGCGCTGCACCAGATCGTGAAGCCGGCGTGAGCCGCGGCGCACTGTCGGCCCCGGCACGTCCCTTTTCACGCTGAGCTGTCCGCGTGGCCGCGCTGCTCGAAGTCCTGGCATCGATCCCGGCCGCGGTGTGGTCGGGCCTGCTCGGGGCGCTGCTGGCCTTGAGCGGCGTGCTGCTGTCCAACCGCGGCAACACCCAGCGGCTGAAGGTGCAACTGGCACACGACGCCGCCGAGAAGGCGAAGGAACGCACCGCCACGCTGCGCCGCGAGACCTGCCTGCGCACCGTGGAGTCGCTGGCCAACGTGAGCGCCTTTCTCGGCGGCCTGCCCCAGGCGGATCTGGCCAAGGCGAACGCCACCGAAGCCCTGCAGGGCTTTCTCGCCGCGGCGGCCCGCCTGCAACTGGTGGGCGAGCCGAAGACCGCGTTGCTGGTCAGCGAACTGGCCGCGGCCTACGGCGAGTTGCTGTTGCGCCTGATGGTCGACCTGCAGCCGATGCAGCTGCTGCGTGCCGAGATCGCGGCGTGCGATGCGTTCCACGACAAGGCGCAGGCCGAGATCAACCGACTGCTGGGCGAGATGTCGAAGCTCGACGAGACGGCGCAACCCCATCCCGCGGTCTTTCAGGCCTTGAGCCGCACGCTCGACTTCCATCGCGGTCGCGCCGCCGAGCTGAACGCCGAGCGCATCCGACACGGCCTGCGCTTCGCCGAGCTCCAGGCCGTCTTCATTCGCCATCTGTTCGCCGAGATGAAGCACATCGGCGCGCAGCAGATCCCGGTGCTGGTGGAGATCCGCCGCGACCTGGGCCTGGGGGGCGACCTGACGGCATACCGATCGCAACTCGAGGCCCAGCACCAGCGCGTCGCCGAGCAGCTGGACCGCACGCTGGCCGCACTGCAGGCTGACGCGACGGCGGCGCTGGCCGATGCGGCCGCGCCGCCGGGGGCCGCCGCCTGAGCGGAAGAACGCCCGCGCGTCTCAGTCGACGAAGAAGTCCAGTACGAAGTCCTTCGTGCCGGGCGTGACGCTGTACTTCTCCAGGTCGGTGATGCCGTGCTGCGCGAGCAGCGTGTCGTCGATGAAGAAGTTGCCGGTCACCGTCTTCGCATCGCGGGTCAGCACCAGCCAGGCGGCGTCGGCCAGGATCTCCGGCGTGCGGCAGCGGGCGATGTCGATGCCGGGGATCATCTGCAGCGCCGCGGTGGCGATGGCGGTGCGCGGCCACAGGCTGTTGACGGCGATGCCCTGGCTCCTGAACTCGGCTGCGTGACCCAGCGTGCATTCGCTCATGCCGTACTTCGCCATCGTGTAGGCCACGTGGTTCTTGAACCAGTGAGGCTTCATCGACAGCGGGGGGCTCATGTTCAGCACGTGCGGGTTGCGGCCGGCCGCGGCGCTCTTCAGCAGCTCCGGCAGGCAGGCCTGGGTGCACAGGTAGGTGCCGCGGACGTTGACGCCGAACATCAGGTCGAAGCGCTTCATCGGCGTCATCGGCGTCGGAGTGAGGCTGATCGCGCTGGCGTTGTTGACCAGGATGTCGATGCCGCCGAAGCGCTCGACGGTCTGCGCCACCGCGGCCAGCACGCTGGCCTCGTCACGGATGTCGCCGGCGATCGCCAGTGCCTGGCCGCCCGCGGCCTCGATTTCCGCCGCCGCGCTGTAGATGGTGCCCGGCAGCTTGGGGTTGGCCTCGGTGGTCTTGGCCACGATCGCGATGCGCGCACCGTCGGCCGCGGCGCGCTTCGCGATCGCCAGGCCGATGCCGCGGCTGGCGCCGGTGATGAACAGGGTCTTGTCGCGCAGGGTCGTCGTCATGGCAGCATCCTCGAGGCAGGGCAGGCAGGGGCGGGAGTGCGTGGGCTCAGACCTTGCTGAAGTCCGGCTTGCGCTTGTCCATGAAGGCCGAGAACGCCTCGCGTGCCGCCGGCCCGCGCAGCAGCGGACCGAACACCTCGCCTTCGGCGGCCATCGCCGTGGCCACCGCGTCGGCCGATGCGGCCTTCATCAGGCGCTTGGTCGCGACCAGCGCGCTCTGCGGCTTGTCGGCCAGCCGGCGCGCCTGCGCCTGCGCGAAGCTGTTCACCTCGCCGGGCGGCAGGATGCGGTTCACCAACCCCCACTCCGCCGCCTGCTCGGCGCCGAAGGGCTCGCCGAGCAGCAGCGCCTCGGCGGCGCGCACATGGCCGAGGCGCGCCGGCAGCAGCAGGCTCGACGCCGCCTCGGGGCACAGGCCCAGGTTCACGAAGGGCAGGCTGAACTTCGCGTTGTCGCCGGCGTAGACCAGGTCGCAATGCAGCAGCAGCGTGGTGCCGATGCCGACCGCAGCGCCGCAGACGCCGGCCACCAGCGGCTTCGGGAAGCTGCGCAGGCCGTGCAGGAAGCGCCACACCGGCGCATCGGCGCTGGCCGGCGGATCGTTCAGGAAGTCGGCGAGGTCGTTGCCGGCGCTGAAGATCAGCTCGTGGCCCTGGATCACCACGGCGCGCACCGCGGCGTCGTCGCGGGCCGCGGCCAGTGCGTCGGCGAGCGCCGCGTACATCGCTGCGGTGATCGAGTTCTTCTTGTCGAGGCGGTTGAAGGTCAGCGTCAGCACGCCGGCTTCGGCGTGGCTCAGGAGATCGTCGTGGCTCATGTCGGGGCTCCGAGGGGTTGTGCGAGGGCGAAGGGTGTCGATCCGGTGCGGCGCCTCAGGCGAGCCGGGTTTCCTCGAACTGCTGCCAATGGGCAGCCAGGTGCATCTGGTGGGCGCGGGCGTAGGCCGGCTTGTCGAGCACACCGTAGGCGAAGTGCGGCGCCAGCGCGCCATCGTGCGCCTCGAACGCATCCATCGCGCGCAACAGGCGGAGCGCGGCGGCGTCGGGCGGCAACGCCGCATCGAGCGGCGCAGCACCGGGGAGGGGCTCGTCGAGCGGGTGCGTCATCCGGCCGCGCGCTTCGAACACCGCATGCGCCGCGGCGCCGACGGTGTGCGTGAACCAGGCCGGCTTCAGCCGTGGATAGCCGGCCAGTGAGCCCTCGACGCTCTGCGCGAGGTGCTGCAGGGCCTGGCTCAGCGACCAGTGGCCGTTGCTGCGCCAGCGTGAACCCGGCTGCGCCAGCGCGAAGACCGCGTTGCGTGCTTCGGCCCAGGTCGCGAAGCGCTCGATGCGGCCGGGCGCGCAGCCGGCCAACCCGCCGGTCGCGAGGCTTGCCAGGCCGGCCACCAGGACGCGCCGGCGTGGCAGGACGCCCGGGGTCAGGGGAATGGCGTTCACCGCGCGTCAGACGCGTTCAAGGATGCCCGCCGCCCCCTGGCCCATGCCGACGCACATCGTCACCATGCCGTACTTCAGGTTGTGGCGTTGCAGCGCGTGCACGACGGTGGCCGAGCGGATGGCGCCGGTGGCGCCCAGCGGGTGGCCGAGGGCGATGGCGCCGCCCATCGGGTTGACCTTGGCCGGGTCGAGCCCGACGCTGCCGATGACCGCCAGCGCCTGGGCCGCGAAGGCCTCGTTCAGCTCGATCCAGCCCAGGTCGTCGAGCTTCAGCCCGGCGTGCTTCAACGCCAGCGGGATCGCCTCGATCGGACCGATGCCCATGATCTCGGGCGGCACGCCGCGGATCGCATAGCTGACGAAGCGGGCCAGCGGCTTCAGGTCGAACTGCCGCACCGCCTTCTCGCTGGCGAGGATCAGCGCGCCGGCGCCGTCGCTGGTCTGCGAGCTGTTGCCCGCGGTCACCGACCCCTTGGCGGCGAACACCGGGCGCAGCCGGGCCAGGCCTTCCAGCGAGGTGTCGGGGCGCGGGCCTTCGTCGAGGGTGACCGTACGGGTCTTGCTGCCGACCTCGCCGGTGGCCAGATTCGGAAAGCGGTCGATCACCTCGATGGGCGTCATCTCGTCCGTGAATTCGCCGGCCGCCTGGGCTGCGAGCGCCCGCTGGTGCGACTGCAGCGCGAAGGCGTCCTGGGCCTCGCGGCTCACCTTCCACTGCGCCGCGACCTTCTCGGCGGTGAGGCCCATGCCGTAGGCGATGCCCACGTTCTCGTCCTTCTCGAACACGGCGGGGTTGAACGAGGGCTTGTTGCCGCCCATCGGCACCAGGCTCATCGACTCGGCGCCGCCGGCGATCATCACGTCGGCCTCGCCGATGCGGATGCGGTCGGCGGCCATCTGCAGCGCGGTCAGGCCCGAGGCGCAGAAGCGGTTGACCGTGACGCCGCCCACCGACTGCGGCAGGCCGGCCAGCAGCATCGCGGCGCGCGCCATGTTCATGCCCTGCTCGCCCTCGGGGAAGGAGCAGCCGACGATGGCATCCTCGATCGCCTTCGGGTCGAGCGTGGGCACCTGCCGCAGCGCACTCTGCACCGCCGCGACCAGCAGATCGTCGGGCCGCGTGTTGCGGAAGTAGCCGCGACCGGACTTGCCGATCGGCGTGCGGGTGGCGGCGACGATGTAGGCGTCCTGAACTTGTCTATTGCTCATCTCTTTGCTCCATCTGGCCTATCGAGTGGCTGCTGCGGATCCGGCTCGGCCGGTCCGCCAGCGGCGCCCCCCTGGAGGGGGAGCGGCGAAGCCGCAACGGGGGTGGTCAATTCCGAACGGGCTTGCCGGTCTGCAGCATGCCCATGATCCGCTCCTGGGTCTTGGGGTGCTCCAGCAGACTGCAGAAGTGCCTGCGCTCCAGCGCCATCAGGTACTCCTCGCTGACCAGCGAGCCGGCGTCGACCTCGCCGCCGCACACCACGTCGGCGATCAGCGCGCTGATATGGAAGTCGTGGGCGCTGATGAAACCGCCGTCGCGCATGTTGGCGAGCTGGCCCTTGATGGTGGCGATGCCGCTGCGGCCGGCCACCGGGAACAGCCGCTTCACCGGCGCGCGGTAGCCCGACGCGAACAGCGCCTTGGCCTGCTGGGTCGCCACGTAGAGCAGTTCGTCCTTGTGCGGCACGATCACGTCGCCGTCGACCAGGTAGCCGAGCTTGCGGCTCTCGAGTGCGCTGGTGCCCACCTTGGCCATCGCGGCGCTGGTGAAGCCGTCGGTCACGAACTTCAGGATGTCGGCGTTGGCGTTGCCGGCGTTCGCCATCTCGGCCGCGCGCCGTGCGATGTAGGTCAGCCCGCCGGCGCCGGGGATCAGGCCCACGCCCACTTCCACCAGGCCGATGTAGCTCTCCATCGCCGCCACGCGACGCGCACTGTGGATGGCCAGCTCGCAGCCACCGCCCAGCGCCAGGCCGCGCACCGCGGCGACCACCGGCACGCCGGCGTAGCGGATGCGCAGCATCGCGTCCTGCAGCTTCTTCTCCTCCGGCGCGATGCCCTTGGCTCCGCTCTTCATGAACACCGGCATCAGCGCCTCGAGGTTGGCGCCGGCCGAGAACACGTCGTCGGGCGACCAGATCACCAGGCCCTGGAACTTCTCCTCGGCGATCTCGACCGCCTTCAGCAGCCCTTCGGTCACCGTCGGGCTGATCAGGTGCAGCTTGGCGGTGATCGACGCGATGAGCACCTCGCCGTCGAGCGTCCAGACGCGGATCTCGTCGTTGCGGAACAGTTCGGTGCCGCTCTTCAGTGCATCGACCGCACCGCTGCCCAGCACGCTCTCGGGAAAGGGCTGGCGCTGGTAGACCGGCAGCACGCTGCGCGGCACGAAGGTCCGGCGCGACGGCGACCACGAGCCTCGGGCGTGTGCACGCCGCCGCGCTCGGCGACCGGGCCGTCGAACACCCAGGCCGGCAGCGGCGCCTTTGCCAGTGCCTTGCCGGCGTCGATGTCGTCCTGGACCCAGCCGGCCACCTGCTGCCAGCCGGCGGCCTGCCACAGCTCGAACGGGCCCTGCTGCATGCCGAAGCCCCAGCGCATCGCGAAGTCGACGTCGCGCGCGTTGTCGGCGATGTCCTCCAGGTGCACCGCCGCGTAGTGGAAGGCGTCGCGCAGGATCGCCCACAGAAACTGCGCCTGCGGGTTGCTGCTCTCGCGCAGCAGCTTCAGACGTTCGGCCGGCGGCTTCTTCAGCATGCGGGCGACGATCTCGTCGGCCTTGCCTCCGCCGGGCACGTAATCCTGCTTGGCGGGGTCGAGCCGCAGGATGTCCTTGCCGACCTTCTTGTAGAAGCCGGCACCGACCTTCTGGCCCAGCGCGCCCTTGGCGATCAGTGCCGACAGCACCGGCGGCGTCGCGTAGCTCGGGTAGAACGGATCGTCGGCCAAGTTGTCCTGCAGCGTCTTGATGACGTGCGCCATCGTGTCCAGGCCCACCACGTCGGCGGTGCGGAAGGTGCCGCTGCTGGCACGGCCGAGCTTCTTGCCGGTGAGGTCGTCCACCACGTCGACGCTGAGGCCGAAGGTCTCGGCCTCCTTGATCGTCGCCAGCATGCCGGCGATGCCCACGCGGTTGGCGATGAAGTTCGGCGTGTCCTTGGCGCGCACCACGCTCTTGCCGAGGAAGGTGGTGACGAAGCTCTCCAGCTCGTCGAGCACGCGATCGTCGGTGGTCGGCGTGTCGATCAGTTCCACCAGCGACATGTAGCGCGGCGGGTTGAAGAAGTGGATGCCGCAGAAGCGGGGCTGGAGGCTCTCGGGCAGCGCCGCCGACAGTCGGGTGATCGACAGGCCCGAGGTGTTGGACGCCAGGATCGTGTGCGGCGCCACGTGGGGCACGATCTTCGTGTACAGGTCGAGCTTCCAGTCCATGCGCTCGGCGATCGCCTCGATCACCAGGTCGCACTCGCCGAGCAGCGCCAGGTGCTCCTCGTAGTTGGCCGGCTGGATCAGTGCCGCGTCCTCGGCCACGCCCAGCGGGGACGGCTTGAGCTTCTTCAGGTTCTCGATCGCCTTCAGCGCGATGCCGGACTTCGGGCCTTCCTTGGCGGGCAGGTCGAACAGCACGACCGGTACCTTCACGTTGACGAGGTGGGCGGCAATCTGCGCGCCCATCACGCCGGCGCCGAGCACGGCGACCTTGCGGACTTGGAATCGACTCATTTTGATGTTCCTTCTTTCATGTCGGGAGCATTCACTCCACGCGGATCCAGGTCTGGTTGCGGTAGAAGGGCCCGACGTAGCCCCGCACCTCGAGCGTCTTGCCGCCGTCCTGCGGCTTCAGGCGGAGCCGGTAGCTCTTGCCGTCCTTCGGGTCGGTGATGTCGCCGCCGGTCCACAGTCCCTTGTCGTCGCTGTCCTGCTTGGCGTCGCGGATGATGGTCATCCCCAGCACCGGCTGGCCCTTGCGCTCGTCGCTGCACTTGTCGCACTTGGCGTCCTGGCGCGCCGGGTCGAGCAGCTTCTCGACCTTGCCGGTGTACACGCCACCCGCCTCGGCGATGCGCACCAGCGACTTCTCCTTGCCGGTGTCGTCGTCGACGGTCTTCCACAGGCCGGCCGGCGTGGCCTGAGCCTGGGCGGCGAGGGCGGCAAGCGACAGAAGACAGGCGGTGATCACGTGTTTCATCATCGTCTCCTGGTGTTTCAGAACAGCGCCTCGTCCATCGCGAGCAGAGGCTGGACGCCGCTGCGGGCGGTGCGGATCAGGCTCGCGGTCTCGGGCAGCAGCTTGGCGAAATAGAAGCGCGCGGTGGCGAGCTTGGCGGTGTAGAAAGGGTCGCCGGAGCCCTGCTTCTCCAGTGCGACCTTGGCCGAGCGCGCGAAGAAGTAGGCGAACACCAGGTGGCCGACGACGCGCAGGTAGTCGACCGCGGCGCCGCCCACCTCGTCGGCGTTGCCGAAGGCCTTCATGCCGAGTTCGCTGGTCAGCTTGGTGACCTTGTCGCCCAGGTCGGCGAGCGGGTTCACGAACTCCTGCATCGCCTCGACCACGCCTTCCTCCTCGACGAAGTCGACGATCAGCTGGCCGAACTTCTTCAGCTTCGCGCCGTTGTCGGCCAGCACCTTGCGGCCTAGCAGGTCGAGCGACTGGATGGTGTTGGTGCCCTCGTAGATCATGTTGATGCGGGCATCGCGCACGTACTGTTCCATGCCCCATTCCCGGATGTAGCCGTGGCCGCCGTAGACCTGCAGGCAGTGCGAGGTGGCGAGCCAGGCGTTGTCGGTCAGGAAGGCCTTGACGATGGGCGTCAGCAGCGCCACCTGGTCCGCCGCATCCTTGCGCACCGCCTCGTCGGGGTGCGAGAGCTCGCGGTCGATCAGCAGCGCGCAATAGAGCGACAGCGCGCGGCCGCCCTCGGCGTAGGCGCGTGCAGTGAGCAGCATCTTGCGCACGTCGGGGTGCACGATGATGGGGTCGGCCGGCTTGTCGGGCGCCTTGGGGCCCGACAGGCTGCGCATCTGGATGCGGTCCTTCGCGTAGGCCACCGCGTTCTGGTAGGCCACCTCGGTGAGGCCCAGCGACTGCATGCCCACGCCGAGACGGGCCGCGTTCATCATCACGAACATCGCGGCCAGACCCTTGTGCGGCTCGCCGACCAGCGTGCCCACGGCGCCGTCCAGACTGATCTGCGCGGTCGCGTTGCCGTGGATGCCCATCTTGTGCTCGAGGCCGGTGCACCAGATCGGGTTGCGCTCGCCGAGTGAGCCGTCGGCCTTCACCAGGAACTTCGGCACCACGAACAGCGAGATGCCCTTGCTGCCCTGCGGCGCGTCGGGCAGGCGGGCGAGCACCAGGTGGACGATGTTCTCGGCCAGGTCGTGCTCGCCGGAACTGATGAAGATCTTGCTGCCGGTGATCCTGTAGCTGCCGTCGGGCTGCGGCTCGGCCTTGCTGCGCAGCAGGCCGAGGTCGGTGCCGCAGTGCGGCTCGGTCAGGCACATCGTGCCGGTCCAGTGGCCGCTGGTCAGCTTGGGCAGGTAGGTGCGCTTCTGCTCGTCGGTGCCGTGCGTGTGCAGCGCCTCGTAGGCGCCGTGCGTCAGGCCGGGGTACATGGTCCAGGCCTGGTTGGCGCTGTTGAGCATCTCGTACAGGCACTGGTTCAGCACGATCGGCAGACCCTGGCCGCCGTAGGCCGGGTCGCAGCTCAACGCGGGCCAGCCGCCCTCGACGTATTGCGCGTAGGCGGCCTTGAATCCCTTCGGGGCGGTGACCTCGTGGGTGGTCTTGTCGAGCGTGCAGCCCTGCTCGTCGCCGCTGGCGTTGAGCGGGAAGGTCACCTCGGCGGCGAACTTGCCGCCTTCCTCGAGCACGGCGTTGAGCGTGTCGACGTCGATCTCGGCGTGCGGCGGCATGGCCTTCAGTGCATCGGTCACGCCCAGCAGTTCGTGCATCACGAACTGCATGTCGCGGATCGGGGGGGTGTAGGTGGCCATCGGTTGCTCCGGAGAGGGATAGAACGAAGAAGAGGAACGAGACTCGACGACCGCTCAGCGGGCCGGCATCGCTGGGGCGGTCGCGGTCAGGTGGTCGGCGAGGATGCGTTCGAAGCCGCGACCGGCACGCTCGACAGCCCCCGGGTTGCGCATGAAGCGCGCATCGTGGTGCAGCGCGAGGATCAGCCCGTGGATCTCGAACAGCAGTTGCGCGGGGTCGGTGTCGGGTCGCAGGTGGCCCGCGTCGATCGCGAGGCGGATCGCGCGCTGCAGGGCCTGGTGCCAGGTGCGCACCATGGCCACCAGGGCGTCGCGCACCGGGCCGGGCCGGTCGTCGAACTCGACCGCGCCGCTGATGTAGATGCAACCGGAGTCGACCTCGACCGACACCCGCTTGACCCAGCGCTGGAACAGGCTGCGCAACCGCGGCAGGCCGCGTGGCTCGTCCATCGACGGCACGAAGATCTCCTCCTCGAAACGCGCGTGGTACTCGCGGATCACCGAGATCTGCAGTTCCTCGCGCGAACCGAAATGAGCGAACACGCCCGACTTGCTCATGTGCGTGACTTCGGCCAGCGCGCCGATGGACAAGCCCTCCAGACCGATCTGCGAAGACAGGCCGAGCGCCGCCTCGAGGATCGTCGCGCGCGTCTGCTGGCCCTTGTGCTGGCCGCGCGGCTGGGCGCGGACGGTGCGGCTCGCGGGGGTGTCGGGGTCGAGCGTCGGGTCGGCCAAGCGGGTCTCCGATGAAAATCGAACGATCGTTCTATTTTGCAGAAAACCCTGCACTCGGTGTGACGGGATGAGGCCCTTCTGTAGGGCCGTGTGCCTAACGCACCCTGGGGTTTTCCTGGGGTCGAGGCCGGCGCTCGGCCAGGTGCCGGGCGTTCAATCCTCGTCGAACGGCGTCAGCCAGGACGGCGCTTCGGTGTCCTTGGCGCGCTGCTCGAGCGGCGCGCGCAGGGCGCCGGCTTCTTCGATGAAGCGCCGGGGATCGACCGCTGGCGCCAGCCGCAGGGCCGGCGGGCCCAGCGTGCTCAGGTAGAGCGGCGCGAACCAGCGGTCGCTGCGCTGGTGGTTCAGCGCCAGCTTCAGGCCGGCGCCGACGACGAACATCGTGGCGAAGCCCACCGCCAGCATCTGGCGGCGCGTCGGCAGGATCAGGCTCAGGTGGCCCCACACCAGGCCGCAGCCGAGGGCCAGCGTGATCAGTTCGCCGCATCGAGCCAGACCTTCCCAGGACAGCGCGAAGGCGGCCAGCGGCAGCAAGGCATCGAGCAACAGCGACACCAGCAGCACACCCAGCGCGAGCTGCAGGTGCGCCAGGTAGTCGAAGTGGCGGGTGAAGAGCTTGGAGCCCAGCGCCCACAGGAAGCACCACACACCCAGCATCACCGGCGTACCGACCAGCACCGGCAGGTAGCTGCTGAACGGGTCGCCGGGATCGGTCTGCAGCCAGTGCTCGGCCAGCACCCAGGCCAGCAGCAGCACCAGCCCGATCACGAGGCGGCGCACATGGACCGGCGGCGCAGCGGCCCACGGCAGCTCGGGCGCCAGGGTCTCACCGGCCAGGCGCAGGCGCAGGCGGGTGCGGCCGATCTGCCATTCGCTGCCGCCGACGAGCGTGCCGGTCTCGCCGGCCCGCAGCGTGCGGCCGCCCAGGCGCACGCCGTTCACGCTTTCGCCGACCTGCAGCCGGGGCACGCCGTCCGGGGCGTCCAGCAGCGCATGGCGCGGCGCGGCATGCGGATCGTCGAGCACCACGTCGCAGTCGAGCGCGCGGCCGATCGAGACCGGCCACTGCAGCACCGGCACGCGGTGCGCCACGGCGCCGTCGCGGTCGAGCAGCTCGATCAGGCCGAGACGGCTCATGGCGTCGCCTTCACGCCGTAGCCCTGCAGGTAGTGCGAGGCCAGTTTCATCGCGTTGTCGAAGCTGACGCCGCGGGCGTCAAGGCGGCCCTGCGCGCCGGCGCGGGCCTGGTCGAGCGTGGCGACCAGCACGCTCAGGTCGTACAGGCCGGCGAGGCGCTTGTAGGCCGACAGGCACAGCACCGCGCGCAGCGGCAGGCCGTCGCGGTCGACGAAGCGCTCGCTGCATTGCGGCGCGGTGAACTCCTTCGGGTTGCGGCGCCCGAAGCTCTCGTTGCGGAAGCTCGCGCTGTAGCGCTCGGTGAAGCGCATCCAGCCGAGCTTGCGGCCGTCGTAGGCCTCGTGGCGCACGCCCAGCGAGCCGGTGAGCAGGCTGCCGCTGACGAAGATCTGCGTGTCCATCTCGCAGTCGGAACGCTCGAACTCCAGGCCCTTGGTGTCGGCCGGCGTGCTGCGGCCCCAGCAGCGCATGAAGTCTTCCTGCGGCACGGGGATCAGATAGTGCGGGTGGCCGGCGCTGCGCCAGGGCTGCTGGACGAAGCGTTGCACCACGGCCTCCTGGTGCGCGAGCAGCTGTGCGGTGAGCTGCGGATAGACCGGCGCGGTGATCGGCGCCGCGCTGCGTGCCCGCTCCACCAGGGCCTGCGCGAACGGCGCCGGCACCAGGAAGCTCACCTGCTGACCGTCGCGCCGTGTGGCGACGTTGACGCCGACCACGCGGCCGGCCTCGTCGAGCGCAGGCCCGCCGCTCATGCCGGAGTTGAGCGCGCCGCCGAAGAAGATGCTGGGGTAGAAGCTGCGCTCGACCAGTCCGTTGTAGTTGCCTTCCAGCACCGCGAAGCCCACGTCGAGCGGGTTGCCGAGCGAGTAGATGCGTTCGCCCTGGGCCAGCGCGTCGTTCGCGGCGCGGAAGGCGAGCGGCTCGCCCGGTGCGTCGACCACGCTGACGCCGCTCTTGCGAGACGGGCCGTTCGGCGGCAGCGCCTTCACGAGCGCCAGGTCGTGGATCGCGTCGAAGCCCAGCAGCTGCAGCGCGCCCTCGCGGCCGTCGACGCGGGTGTAGGTGAGTCGGTAGCGCTCGGGCTGCAGCGCCACCTGGCTGACGACGTGGTAGTTGGTGACGATCAGGCCGTCGTCGCTGACGAAGAAGCCCGAGCCGACCGAGGCCTGGCTGTCCTGTCCCTTCAGCAGCGTGCGGACCTGCAGCAACTGGCCGCGAGCGCGCTCGTAGAGGCGCTGCGCGGACGGCGACACGGGCAGCGGTGCGGCGGCGACCGATGGCGCGGCGATCTCGGGCAGCGGGGAGGTCGAGGGAGCGGAGGCGGGGGCGGGGATCTGCTGCGCACCGCTGGCGCCGCTCGCCAGCGCGAACAGCAGCCCCAGTGCACGCTGCCGCCAGGCTCGGGGTCGCGTCATGGCGCCGATTCTGGCAGGTGGCAGCGGCTTACCATGGCCCGGGTTCAGGGCGCGTGAGCGCAAGGAGGACGATCGATGCGGATTGCCGTGGTGGGCCTGGGGGCGGTCGGCGGTTTCCTTGCCGCGCGGCTGGTGCGCGGCGGCCATCGGGTCAGTGCGCTGGCGCGTGGTGCCGCGCTGGCGGCGGTGCGGGAACATGGGCTGCGGCTGGACGAGGGCGGCCGGGTCACCGCGCACGCGATCGACATTGCCGACGATGCCGCAGCACTCGGGCCGCAGGAGCTGGTGATCGTGGCGGTCAAGTCGCCCGCGCTGGCGGCCGTGGCCGAGCGGCTGGCGCCGCTGCTGGGCCCCGACACGCCGGTGCTCACCGCGATGAACGGCGTGCCTGGTGGTTCCTGCAGACGCTGCCGGCCGGCCGCATCGATCCGCGGCTGGCGAGCGTCGATCCCGAGGGCCGCATCGCTGCCGCGCTGCCGCTGGCGCGCGTGCTCGGCGGCGTGGTGCACCTCACCTGCAGCCAGCCCGAACCGGGTCTCGTGCGCCACGGTTCGGCGAGCGTCTGATCGTCGGCGAG
>NZ_AZND01000058.1:0-18982 GCF_000576205.1 Methylibium sp. T29
TCGCCGTTTTAACGGCTGAGACAGGTTCGCGGGCGACTCACAGCGCCGCCAAGTAGTCCAAGCCCGCGCACGACGCGGGCTTTTTTTCGCGTGAGCCCCGCGTGGCGCGGGCTGCGGGCCCGATGGCCATTCTCAGTAGGGCACTGACCGGACCATCGAAGCGCCTTCTCCGAGGCCTTTCTCAGTGGCCTTCCAAAGTGGTAAGGATAATTTTTCCGACCATCACCTACGGCGCGCACGCGGTGAAACTCACCTGGCCATCAACCTTGCGGACCAGCCACGGCCCGAACAGTTCGGACCCCGACGCGTCTTCGATCTGAAGCCAGCCCACGGCATCCGGTTCGTTGGGCGCGGCCCCGACGCGTGCAATGGCGGGCTGCCCGTCAGGTGCGTTCGGGCTGACATAGCGGCCGACGAAGGCGATCGAGCCGTCCGGTAGCTTCCCCCATCGACCTCGTAGGTAACCTGCCCACAGGGAATAACGAGCTGCATGCCTTGGGCTTCCAGCGAAGCGAGCGCCGCCGCGCCCTCGTTGGACTTGTTGGCATCGGCCCAGCGCACCGGGGCCGTTCCGCGATCGGGGTCCGAGATGTCCGGGGAGCAGGCCAGACCGATCTCTTCGAATGGTGCCGTGCACAGGCCAAGCGGGAGGTACTGGATGTCCTCGCTGCCATCGTCATCGGTGCCTGACCCAGTGCCGACGACGCCCGGTCCGCAGCCGCTCAACGCGATCAGCACGCAGCACGCGGCCACAACACGGGTGCGCGCCAGTCTGACCGTTCTCGACAACATCATTCCGACTTCTCCTCACTGGAATCTTCGACAAAGAAATACACGCCAAAGCGCACGCGCGCCTGTCGACGCGCCTCGCTTTCTTTGACGGCATCACGCGCAAATCGCTTCTCGGCGAGGCGCATCACTCGGGCGAATGCTGGGCGCCAAGCCCGGGTCGCGGCCTGGTGCAGCAGGTGGGCCGAGTCGGGGGAGATCTCGTCGACGTAGAGGGCCTGCTCGAGAAAGTTGCGGCCATCGACCAAGTTCGCGCAGGCGGTGGCTGCGTGGTCGCGCAAGTTCACCCCCAGCGCTTCGGACATGGCTGCGAAATCCCCGCGCGGCACCATCCACGTGTGTCCAGCTCGATGCGATCGTCATCGACCCGCACGACATTCAATCGAAGCATCTCCTCAAGCACCGCGCGAGGTCCGACGTCCGTGCTGACGCTTTGCACGAGTTGGTCGAAGGCGCCAGGTTCGATGCCTCGCTGCAGGATCCGCGGCGTCGAGCCATCGAGGTAAAGCGGGTCGCTCATCCACCTGCCGACGACCTGACCAATCAAGCCCAGCGGTGCCGGCGTGACCGTGGCCGACTCGGTGGTCTGCGGCGGCCCCTTGAGCTCGCGTGCGCGCAGGTCCTTGCGGTGCACGCCGCTCAGCAACGACACGGCGCTGCTGGTGGGCTTCATGCCCCGGGCCTGGATCTCCGCGACCGCCTCCTCCACGAAGAGCTGACGCAGTTGCTCGGCGACGGCAGGGAAGGTAGCACCCCGGCGGATCAGCAGCCTGACCAGCGGGCGACTCGCGGTCACAAAGGCCTTGAGCACCAGTTCCACCGTCGATTTCATGACGTAAGTATCGATCAAGCCGCTTGACGCTGAACAGCAATTTGGCCAAACTTCCCAAAACCAAGAAATTGGGAAATATACCCAAACAACAGATCCCAGGTCGTTGGTTCGTTCGGCCGTCGGCCGCCTTGCATCGAGATCACAGCCTTCACCCCACCATGACATTCATCCGTTCTCGACTCCTCCACTTCGCCAGCCTGCTGGCCTTGGCTTGTCTGGGCCTGTCCGCGTGTGGCGGCGGTGTCTCATTCTTTCCACCGTCGTCTGACAACACGCTCTCGGTGGCCGTCAGCGGCAACGGCAGCGTGGTGTCTTCCCCTGCCGGCATCAATTGCGGTGCCAGTTGCAGTGCCGGCTTCGATAGCGCTACGTCCGTGACGCTCACCGCCACGCCCGCGGCCGGTCGGGTCTTCAGTGGCTGGGGCGGCGATTGCGCCGGCACTGCGAGTACTTGCACGGTCTCGATGCAGGCGTCTCGCACGGTGACGGCAAGCTTCAACCCGCCGCCAGCGTCGACGTTTTCGCTCAACGTGTCGGTCGGCGGGGGCGGTACCGTACGCTCACAGCCGGCGGGCATCGACTGCGGAAGCGCGTGCAGCGCGGCATACGCTGTCAACACCAGTGTCGTGTTGAGCGCCACGCCGGCTGCCGGCCAGGTGTTCACCGGCTGGGGTGGTGCTTGCACGGGGGCGGGCCCGAGCTGCACTGTGGTGATGAGCCAGGCACGTAGCGTGGCCGCCACCTTCAGTGCTGCGCCAGCCGTGCAACGCACATTGAGCGTGACGCTGGTCGGCAGTGGCGTGGTGCGCTCCCAGCCGGTTGGCATCGAGTGTGGCAGCGCTTGCAGCGCAAGCTTCGGTAGCGGCGCGAGTGTCGTTCTCACGGCGTCGCCGGCGGCAGGACAGCGGTTCAATGGCTGGTCGGGTGCCTGCAGCGGAGCAGTGGCCAGTTGCACGTTGGCGATGAGCGCCAACCGCAGCGTCGTTGCCACGTTCTCGGCGGCAACGGCGGCGCCGACCTGGCAGACGCCGCAACTTCTCGAATCCAATAACGATTTCAACGTAGGCAGCCGCGTGCTGACCGCGGTCTCGCCCGCGGGTGATGCGGTCGTGATGTGGGAGCAGTCGGACGGTACGCCCGATGGCAACACCCGCAGGGTCTACTCCCGCCGCTACGTCGCGGGACAGGGCTGGAACGCAGCGGTGGTGGTCCCCGGCGTGTCGACCAGCAGCAGCAGCGTGGCGCTGCTCGAAGGACGCTTGCTGATGGATGGCGCCGGTACGGCCACCTGGCTGCGCCCGAACCTGGAGACGCGTCGCTTCACCACCGCTTCTGGCTGGAGCAGCCCGTTCGTGCCGCCCGCCCGCAGCGGCGGTCTGCTCAGCGCTGCTGTCATGGATGCAACCGGTGCGATCGGCGTCGTGATCTCGGGCCAGGATGTCTACAACATCTCGCTACCCGCCAATGCCAACAGCTGGCTCACGTGGGCCCGCGTGGACGCCAGCGGCAGCCTGGACGCCAAGGACGCCGACGTGGCGCTCAGCGCCGACGGTACCGCGCTGGCCATCTGGCGTGAGCGCAATCCGGGCGACGCGAACTACAGCATCAAGGCTGCGCGCTACGCCGCTCTGGGCGGCTGGCAGCCTCCCCAGACGATCGACACCAGCTTCGACAACGTCAGCCCGGAGTCTCCGCCGCGCGTGGCGATGGACGCCGCAGGGAATGCGATCGCGGTTTGGCACCAGGGCGATTCGCTTTACTACAACGTCTTCAGCGCCACGGGTGGCTGGGGCACGGCCGTCCAGGTAGACACCAATGCCGTCAATTCGAACTTCACCGCCCAGATCGGGCTCGTGATGACGCCAAGCGGTCGCGCGGTCGTCACGTGGCGCAGCGGCATCTTCGCGGTGAAGTCGATGCAATACACGCCAGGTTCCGGGTTCTCGGCGCCCGCGGTGGTGAACAGCTACGGCGCTGACAGCCATCTGGGCCAGGATGCCGATGGCAATGCCGTGATCGTCTACGTCGCGCCCGACCGCTGGCCGAACCCGACCACGGGCAGCGACGTTTACTCGCGGCGCTTGAACTGGGGCGGGGCCTGGAGCGACGCGGTGCCCATCGAGCCGCAGGACGGCCTCGGAGCGGACGCTTACGCGGGATTCAACCGTGCAGGTCAGGGCGTCGCTGCCTGGGTAAGGGGCGACGTGGCTGGCAGCAGTGCGCGCAAGAGTCTGTGGGTCAGCCTGTTGCGATGAGCAAAGTGGGCACGCCCGTCCCTTGAACCTTCCGTGCTCAGCCTGCCGCAGAAGCGGTGGGCTGAGCAGTCCAAGTCTCTGAATTCTCCACACTGAAAGGAATCAGCATGAAGCAACTCTCCCCGATCGCTCTCCTCATCGCCACTCTGGCGACGGGCTGCGCGTCGCTCGCCGTGACCGACGAGGCGATCGTTGATCGCACAGCTTTTGCCATCGGGCAGAACAAGGGGGACTTCACCATCAGCAACCGAACCGACGAGGGAACCACGACGCGCTACAGCGTCCGCACGAAGGCTGGGCAGGAGTACAACTGCTTTGTCGGTGGGTCGTTCAATGTGTTGGGGCGATCGGTGTCGGAAGCGATCTGTACCAAGAAGGGTGAGGTCGCACGTAATCCGCTGCTGCGCTAATCGGCTCGCCTTCTGTGCGACAAAAATGAGCGTGAGGGGACGGGACGTCCGAAGAGCGGCGTCAGTGCCGTGCCCCGGACATCCGCCGTCCCGTTCAGGTCACCGTGCCTCCGCCGGCACCGGCGTGTTGAGCAGCTGCTGCTCCCAAAGGAATGCGATGCCGCTGCCGCCGGCGTGCTGCGTGATCACCTCAGTCAATGCGGCCGCCTGCTCGAGTCGGGCCCAGTCGCGCTGCCATTCCGCCGCCACTGCCAGCCAGGTCATCATGTTCGCGCCGGCCGCGATCATGCGCTGGATGGCGACTTGATGGGCCTCGACCGACACGCCGCCTGACGCATCGGTGACCACCGTGACATCCCAGCCTTCGCCGAGGGCCTGGATCGTGGGCATCGCGACGCACACCTCGGTCCACAGGCCGGCAATGACCAGCTGCTTGCGGCCCGTCGCCTTCACGGCATCCACCACCGTCCTGTCTTCCCAGGTGTTGATGAACGTGCGGTCGATCACCTCCTGGCCGGGGAAGACCTCGGTGATCTGCGGGAACAGCAGGCCTCCACGGGCCGCGATCACGGTCGTCAGGATGGTTGGCACGCCAAAGGCCTTGGCAGCCTTCGCCAGGCCCGCCGTGTTGTTGATCACCATCTGCGGTTCATGGCTGTTCACGTTCGCGAGTTGGTAGGGCTGGTGGTCGATCAGGACGAGCACCGAATCCTCGGGGCGCAGGAGCGAAGCCAGGCCATTGCGGAAAGTCATGGAAGGGGTCCTAGGTTGCCGCGTGAGCGGGGTTGATTCCGGGAAAGCAGTCGCCGGTGCGACGTTGCTGGAGCGCATTGTGTTGTTCCCATCGGTGGCCCGGTAGTGCCATGATGGGCGACGCTGTGTTGCTTGAAGAGGAACGCGACGATGGATATCGAGGAGCTTCAGACGTTCGTGGCGGTGGCTGACGCCGGGGGGTGTCGCCGGCAGCCGGGCGGCTCGGTGTGGCCAAATCGATCGTCAGTCGCCGCCTTGCCCGGCTCGAAGCAGAACTCGGGGTGCAACTGCTGACTCGGTCCACCCGCGGGGCGGCCGTGACGGAAGCCGGGGCCATGTTTCGCGACTACGCGGCCCGGGTCTGCGCAGAAGTAGATGCGGCCAGGGAAGCCACCGGTCGCCGCAACGGCCAGGGCCTGACGCTGGGATGGCATCCGAGTTCGCGCTGGAGTGCGGCGGTGGGCGGCCTGCGCAATGCGATCCGCTTCGACGAAGGACGGTTCACGGTGCGCATGGCCACCCTGCGGATCGACCACACGCCGAGCACGCAGCTGGCAGGCAGCCTGCTGCTGCAGTGGGACAACGTGTCGCACGAGCTGGGCGCCAGCGGCCGCGTTCGCTGGCAATGGCAACCCGGCCGCGAGCTCATCTTCTCCGTCGATCGCCTGGGCTACACCGGCGAGCAGCGCGATACCTTGCCCGGGCAGACCCGCGCGCTGCTGAAGCTGGTGTGGACGCTGGAGCGTTGACGGACCTTGCGCCGCCCGGCCTCAGGCGAGCTGCCGCAGCGCGGTCTTCAGCACCTTGCCATAGCTGTTCTTGGGCAGGGCCTCGACGAAGCGGTAGCGCCGGGGGCGCTTGAAGCGGGCGATGTGCTGCAGGCACAGCGCGTCGAGCGCTGCCGGCTCGACCCCGTCGCCCACCACGAAGGCGACGACGATCTCGCCCCACTCGGGGTCGGGCTGGCCGATCACGGCCACCTCGCGCACGCCGGGGTGGCGCAGCAGCACCTCCTCCACCTCGCGCGGGTAGATGTTGGAGCCGCCGCTGATGACCACGTCCTTCGAGCGGTCCTTGAGCGTGAGGAAGCCGTCGGCGTCCAGCGCGCCCAGGTCGCCGGTGCGGAGCCAACCGTCGCGCAGCGTCCGGGCCGTCGCCTCGGGGTTGCGCCAGTAGCCCGTCATGACCGTCTCGCCGCGCACGACGACCTCGCCCATCTCGCCCGCCGCCACGGGGTCTCCCCGTGAGTCGACCACGCGCACCTCGACCAGCGAATGGGGCATGCCGACCGACCCGATGCGATCGAGCCACTTCGGGTGCGCGCGATCGGCCAGGTGATGACGGGCGAGCGCCGTGATCGTCATCGGCGACTCGCCCTGCCCGTAGATCTGCACGAAGCACGGGCCCATGACGCCGAGCGCGTCCTGTATGTCTTCCACGTACATCGGGCCGCCGCCGTAGATGATGGTCTTGAAACCGTGGGCCGGCGCGCCCGTGTCCCGCAGGTGCGAGACCAGGCGTTTCACCATGGTGGGCGCGGCGAACAGGCACAGCCGCCCGATGCGTCGGGACAGCGCCAGCAACTCGGCCGGATCGAAGCCGCCCGAGACCGGCACCACGTGGCGTGCCGCCTTCGCGACGAAGGCGAAGTTGTACATCCCGGCGCCGTGCGACATCGGCGCGGCGTAGACGATGGCGTCTTCCGCTGTCACCTCGTCCACGTCCATGAAATAGCAGGCCGTCATCGCGGCCAGGTTGCGGTGCGACTGCATCACGCCCTTGGGGCGGCCGGTGGTGCCCGAGGTGTAGAACAGCCACGCCAGATCGTCGGGAGCCCGGTGCACCGGCTCGATGGCGTCCGCCTCCGGCGCCGCGCGGTAGGCGGCGTCGGCCGGCGTGAGCACCTGGCGCAGCGCCGGCAGCGCCGCGACGTGGGCGCGCAGGTCGGGCGCCAGATCCTCGGAGACGAACAGGGCCGCCGCCTCGGCGTCGCCGACGATGAACGCGACCTCGCCGGGGTGCAGCTTGGCGTTGACGGGCACCACCACCAGGCCGGCCCACCACGCGGCATAGAGCAGCTCGAGGTAGTCCACGTGGTTGTGCATGCAGAGCGCCACCCGCTCGCCCGGCTGCAGCCCCAGGGTGCCGCGCAGATGGCCGGCCCGCCGCGCGGCGCGGTCGGCCAGGGCCCGGTAGTCCCGCACCACCGCATCGCCCAGCAGCACGGCGGGGCGGTCGGGGTGGACGAGGGCGGCGCGCACGAGCCATCGGGCCAGGTTCATTGCAGGCACTCCGGGAATCGGGCCGCCGCAGGGTGAACTCCCCCGGTTGCCGCGACCGCCAATGTAGGAAACTCGCGGGCCCGCCGCCAGACGTAGGACTACCTCATGGTGCTTTCCCGCAAGTCCCGCACAGACGATCCTCCGCCAGCGTCGGCGCCTCAAGGACCGGCGGAGGACGACGACCTGGAACGGGTCTTCGAGCTGGCGCCGGTCGGCCTGTGTGTCTCGCGCGAGCGGACGATCCGGCGTTGCAACGCTCCCTTCGCCGCGATGTTCGGCTACACCCCGGCCGACCTGGCCGGGCGCTCGCTCGAGGGCCTGTACCCGTCGCGCAGCGAGTTCGAGCACATCGGCGCACAGGGGCTGGCCATCATGCAGCAGACCGGCCACTACAGCGACGAGCGCATCATGCGCCACCGCAGCGGCCGGCTGTTCTGGTGCCACGTGGCCGGTCGTTCGATGCGGCTCGACCAGCCCTTCGCCCGTGCGGTGTGGGCCTTCGAGGACATCTCCGCGCGTCGCCCGGTGACGGTCGATCTGACGGCGCGCGAGCGCGAGATCGCACGCCAGCTCGCGGCGGGGCAGGGCACCAAGGCCATCGCGCGTGCGCTCGGCGTGAGCCGCGCACGATCGACGGCCACCGCGCACGCCTCATGAAGAAGCTGCAGGCCCGCAGCGCGGGCGAGATGATCGCGCGGCTGGTCGGCCTGCAGTGATCGGCCGCCGCAGCGGCCCATGCGCCGGGGGATCAGGCCGCCGCTCCTGCCGCGCGGGGAGGGCCGAGCCGCTCCAGGGTCTGTGCCACGTGCCGGCCGAACAGCCGCGCGGTCGTGATGTCGCCCGGCACGAAGGCATCGGCCGCTGCCGCGTGTCCGGCCTGCGCCATCAGGCCCGACCAGGAGCCGAGCCGGTTGACGGCCTGGTCGTGCGGCACGCCTTCGTGCTGCCCGGGCAGGAAGGGGTTGCCGACCCACAGCATGCCGTGCTGCATGGCGAACACGAACATCGAGGTCAGCGTCGACTGCTTGTCACCCGAAGGCAGCGAGGACACGGTGAATCCGGCGGCCAGCTTGCCCTTGAGCCGCTGCGTGCGCCACAGCCGGCCGGTGGCGTCCATGAAGCCCTTGAACGGGCCGGACACGCCGCCGAGGTAGGTCGGAGAGCCCAGCACGACGCCGTCGTACGCCGCCAGCTCATCGGGTCGCTGCGCCAGTTCGGTGGCCTCGAGCAGCTGTGCCTCGACCGTGCCGACGCTGCGGGCGCCTTCGGCCACGTGGGTCGCGATGTGTTCGGTGTGCCCGTGCGCGCTGTGATAGACGATGGCGAGTCTTTGCATGTCATGGCTCCAGGGGATGTCGGGATCAGCGCCACGGCATCGCGGCGATGGCCGCGGACAGGTAGAGGCCGAGGCCGAAGACCGTGTGGTTGGCCAGGCTCCGCAGCCGGTTCTTCGTCGGTGTCGGCGTCCTGGACGCCGCGAACCCGGCGCCCATCGCCGGTTGCAGGATGGCCAGCGGCGCCAGTGTCGTGAGCAGACCGAAGGCGACGGCCGGCATCAGCGTCGGCTCCCGGACCCAGGCCCAGCCCTCGATGGCCACCAGGGCGGCCGCGAAGGCGATGCCGATCGCGTAGTGGGTCAGCCAACCCCACATCCGTTCGCGCGGTATGGGCGCGGTGCGTGCGATGGCGGCATGCATGAACCGGCCGTGGAGCAGGTGCCCGACCCAGCGCCCGAGGTGGGCGAAGTCCAGGCCGGGCACCCCCGCACGGCGGAGGACGAGGAGCCACGCGTCGAGGACGGCGGTGGCGCCCGCCCCGATCAGGACCAGGCGTTGAATCTCTTGCATCGATGTCATGAGGGACCTCCTTGATTGACTCGGTTGCGCTTCGAGTTCACTATAGAAGTTCAAGTCAACTTCAAGTCAAGGGGTCAGCGGTGGATATTTCCGAAGTGGCCCGGCGCGCGGGCGTGCCGGCGTCGACGCTGCGCTACTACGAGCAGCGAGGGCTCATCGCGTCGCTCGGTCCGCAGGGCGCCCGACGCCGCTTCGCGGACTCGGTGCTGGACCAGCTGGCGCTCATCGCGCTGGGCCAGGCGGCCGGCCTGTCGCTCGACGAGGTGCGTTCGATGCTGTCGCCGCAGGGCGCTCCGAACATCGACCGGCAGTTGCTCGCTGCGAAGGCCGACGAGATCGATGCGACGGTGCGGCAGCTGCGCGCCATGAGCCGGGGACTGCGGCATGCCGCGGCCTGCCGCGCGCCCAGCCATGCGCAATGTCCGACCTTCCGCAAGCTGCTGAAGCCGCGGCCTCCGGCGCCCTCGATCGTCAGCGGCGCGACCGCGGGCTGCGGCCGGCCGGCAAGGGGGTGGCCAGCGCGCCGTGATCGCTCGTGCCCGGCCGGGCCTTCGCGGCCTCCCTCCAGTCGATCGCTCAGGACCGGCGCACCGTGCGGAATCCGACGTGCGACGTGGCGGTCGAGGTGGCCTGTGGCTGCCGCGCCGACGGTCGGTAGCGGAGGCAGTAGTCCGGCGAGCACAGGTGCGAGCCGCCCTTGATCACGCGCACCGGTGTGCCCGGTTGGCGCGGGTCACCGCTGCCGGCGGCGGGCGTCTCCGCGAGCCGCCCGTTCGCGCCGGCCTGGTGCCCCGGCCGGTACCAGCTGGCGGTCCATTGCCACACGTTGCCGGCCATGTCGTACAGGCCGAAGCCGTTGGGCCGGAAGCAACCCACCGGTGAGGTGCCGGCGTAGCCGTCCTCCTGCGTGTCGTTCAGCGGAAACTCGCCCTGCCAGGTGTTCGCCCGGTGCACGCCTTCGGGCCTCACTTCGCTGCCCCAGGCGTAGCGCTGCCCCTTCAGCCCGCCTCGAGCGGCGTACTCCCATTCCGCCTCGGTCGGCAGGTCGCGTCCCGCCCAGCGCGCGTAGGCGAGCGCATCGTCGTACGACACCTGCACCACCGGGTGGTTGCCCCGTCCTTCCAGATCGCTGCCGGGGCCGCCGGGATGGCGCCAGTCGGCACCGGGCACGTAGCGCCAGCCACCGGGCCGGCCGTTCGTCGGTGGCACGAACACCGCAGACCCCGGCACGCCGCCCGCGGCAGCGGGGCGCTCGGCGGTCGTGACGTAGCCCGTCGCCGCGACGAAGCGGGCGAACTGCGCGTTCGTGACCGGGTGCCGGTCGATCCAGAAGCCGCGCACTTCCGCGGGCAGCGCCGGCCGTTCCTCGGGGTAGGCGTCGTCGGCGCCGATCTCGAAGCGGCCGCCCGCGACCCGCACCATGCCGTCGTGGGCGCCGTCGGCGGCGGGCAGCCCGGCGTAGGCCTCGCAGAGTCCGTGGTCGGCCGACGCCTCGACGGCCATCGGGGTCAACTGGTGGCACAGCAGGCCCGCGGCCAGCGCCGCCGCTGCCACCCGCGGCAGTGCGCGTGGCCGCAGGTCCCTCTTCACTGCATGTCCTCGAAGTAGCGTGTGCCGTTGCTGTAGCCCTTGCGCTCCGCCAGGCCGGGGATGTCGACCACGCCCACTTCGCGCACGTAGCGCTCGTACTCGGCCACCAGTTCGCTCAACTTGGCCGGCTGGGACGCCGCCAGGTTGTTGAGCTCGCTGCGATCCTTGGACAGGTCGTAGAGCTCCCAATCGCCGGTGCCCCACTGCCGGTTGCTGTAGACGATCTTCCAGTCACCCTTGCGCAGCGCCTTGCGGCCCCCGAGTTCCCAGCCGTGCACATGATCGGCCGGGTGCACGCTGTCGCGCTGCCCGGTCAGCATCGCGAGCATCGAGCGACCGCGCAGCGGGAGCACCGCACGTCCCTGGTACTCGGTGCCCGGATGGCGGGCGCCGGCGAGTTCCAGCAGCGTGGGTGCGATGTCCATCGTGTGGGCGAAGCTGTCGCTGATCTGCCCCTTGCGGCCCAGTGCCGGCCAGCTGGCGATGAACGGCACGGAGATCCCGCCCTCGTACAGGAAGCCCTTGTACAGGTGGAAGGGGTTGGAGCCCACCTGGGCCCAGTTGGGGCCGTAATCGATGTAGGAACCCTTGCGCCCGCTGTTGGCAAGGCTGTTGTCCATGCGCGTCTTCACCCACTCGCGCGTGCGGCCTTCGTCGAGGGCGGTGTTGCCGTCCGCGCCGTTGTCGGACATGAAGAGGATCAGCGTGTTGTCGTACTGGCCGGTCTTCTTCAGGTAGTTCACGACTTCGCCGATGTAGTAGTCCATGTCGTCGACCATCGCGGCATAGACCGCCATGCGCTTGGACTCGGTCTGCTTCTGCGCAGCGGTCAGCGTGCTCCACTTCGGCCACAGCGGGTGGCCGGTGTAGACCTTTGCGTCCTTCGGGATGATGCCCAGCGCCTTCTGGCGCGTGGTGCGCTGGTCGCGGATCGCGTCGTAGCCGACGTCGTAGCGGCCCTCGTACTTGCGGATCGTCTCGTCGTAGGCCTGCAGGGGCCAGTGCGGCGCGGTGAAGGCGAGGTAGCCGAAGAAGGGCTTGCCGTCGCCGCGACCGCGGTCGATGTAGGAAATCATGCGGCGCGCGAAGAACTCGCTCGAGTAGAAGCCTCGCGTGGGAACGTCGACGAGCTGGCCGTTCTCGTTGTAGATCGCGCGCGGTGGCTTGGCCGGGTCGCCGGTGATGATGCCGGTCTGGTCGAAATGCCCCGCGCCGCCTTGCACCATCGCGTACGACTGCTCGAAACCGCGCCGGGCCGGGCTCACTTCGGGCGTGACCCCGAGGTGCCACTTGCCGGCCATGTAGGTGTGGTATCCGCTGTCGCGCAGCAACTGGGGGAAGGGCACGACCCGGTCGTTGAGGAAGCCCTCGTAGCCCGGCCTGCCCTTCTGGTCGGGGGTGAGCAGTTCGGCCATGCCGCCGAAGCCGGCCAGGTGGTTGTCGGTGCCCGACATCAGCATGGCGCGCGTGGGCGAGCAGAACGGCGCCGAGTAGAAGCTCGTCAGGCGCACGCCGTCACGGGCGATCGCGTCCAGGTGCGGCGTGTCGATCTCGCCGCCGTAGGCGCCGAGGTCGGAGTAGCCCAGGTCGTCGGCGACGATCAACAGGATGTTGGGGCGGGTTGGCGGGGCAGTGCCCTCGGCACGCACGGCCGTCGCGACGCACAGGAGTGCGGCGGCGCCCAGCGTCAACGCGGCGAGGGTGGGTTTCGGTGATGCGGTGAGTCTCATCGTGGTCTCCTCAGAACACATGGCGCAGGCCGACCGACAGCAGCCGGGTGCGGACGCCCAGCGCGCCGGTGGGCGACGGCACCCCTGCGAAGGGGGTGTAGGCGCCGTTGCGCTCGTTGCGATGGAACAGCAGGTTGGTGTGCCAGGCCGTGCGCTTGGAGAGGCCGTACTCGTAGCCCAGCGCGATCTGCGAGGCGCCGGTGTCGGGGCCGGCGGTGGCCTGGCCGGCCATCCGGGACGCATCGACGGTGACTTGGCCATTGGTGTCGGTGCCCAGGGCCGACAGGCTGCCGGAGCCGTTGTCGGCGCGGGTGTACGCCGCCTTCAGCAATCCCTTGCCGAGCCGGTAGGTCGCCTGCAGCTGCCAGTTGCGGACGTCGAGGTCGAGCGTGTCGCTGCCGATCAGCCGTTCGTAGTGCATGTCCACGACATAGGCGCCGAGCTTCAGGTCGCCGAAGGTGTAGGCACCGTAGAGGACCCAGGCGCGGTCCTGCGTACCGGCGCCGCCGTAGCGACCATGGGTTTCGAACGCGGCACCCAAGGACAGCGGGCCCCCGTCGTACACCGCCGACGTGGACAGCAACCGTGGGCGTGCTGTCGGCGTGGCGTCTTCGCCGAAGCTGTAGTGCGCCATCAGCCGCAGCCCGTTCATCGACGGGGACCAGTACGCGAGCGTGTTCACCTGCCGACGGGCGAACGAGCCGGGTGCCTGCACGTTGCTGACCGTGTTGGCGACGCCGTTCCCGAGGATCTGACCGCCGTCGGGCGTGGAGCCGGGGAAGAGATCGCGCGCCAGCAGCATCCGCACGGGGGTGTCCCAGACCCCGCCGAAGACGGTGCCATACGGCGTCTCCAGTCCGACCCGCGTGTTGCGCGAGGCAAAGGCGTTGAAGCCGGGAGGCGTCACGCCGTCGAGGAAGACGTAGGACTCGACCTGGAACAGCGCCTTCATGCCGCCGCCCAGGTCCTCGCTGCCGCGGGTGCCGAAGAAGGAGCCGTAGTTCGTGAGGCGCGAGGTGGTCGCGCTCGGCAGGCCGACGGCGCTGCTGCTCGCCGCCGCACCCTTGTGATACGACTCGACGGCGGTGTTGAGGTAGCCGTAGAGCGTCAGGTCGGAGCCTTGTGCCAGGGCGGATGTGGAGGCCGCGCACAGGGCGGCGGCCGCCATGGCATGCGGAAGTCGGAACGATTTCAAGATGCTTGTCTCCTTGTGTGCATCGCCTCACCGTCCAGATGCGGTGGGTTTCTTGTGGGGGCGGATGCTGCACGCAAGCAGGGGCTATCGCATCTAGTTTTGGGGTGGCGTTACACCAGGTGAAATGGTCCGAGCGCGCCCTCCGCGGGCCGCACGCGGGGCGCGACGGGACTGCCGCGGGGCGGCCGAAGCTATCGGCCGGCCCGGGCCGCAGCCGCACCGATCTCGGCGGCGGTTGCCTTCAGATCCGCGAGGTGGTCTCGCACGATCTTGCTGCGCAAGCGGTACTTGCGCATCCACACCAGGTTGATGCACGCGAGAACGCGCTGGCCCTGGAGCACCGGCACGGCGATGGCATCGAGCCGTCGTCGAACTCGGACATCGGCTTCTGCGAACCGCCGAACTGCGGGTCGCGCGCGCCATAGCCCTGGTGGCGCGTGCGCTCGAGGATCGCCGGCAGTTCAGCGTTCATGACCGCCAGACTGCGCGGGATCGTCGGCGGGTGCCGGTGATGGAAGGCCAGGACGCGCTCGCGCTCCTTGTCGGAGCACCAGGCGAGGTAGGCGCGTCCCGGCGCACTGAGGAAGAAGTCGACCCGGAAGCCGATCGGGTAGAAGTCCAGCGCCAGGCCGCTGCGCTTGCGCGACGTCTCGGCGGCGATGAGGCGGTTGTTGCGGACCACCAGCAGATCCGACGGCCAGATCACCTGGCGCTGCAGGCGCTCGAGATAGGGGCCGGCAATCTCTCCGAGCTCACGCTGGCGCGTCGAACCTTGCGTTGTCTCGGTCAGGACGACCTTTCGGCGATAGAGGCCGTCGCCCATGGCACGCCACACGAACCCCTGCTGTTCCAGGGTCAGCAGCAGCCGGAGCAACGTGGGCTTCGCCATGCCGGTCTGGGTGTGCAGTTGCTGCAGCGAGCGCCCGTCGTCGTTGTCGAGGGCCCTGAACACCTGCAGCCCACGCTCCAGTGCACGAACGGTCTTCACGGAGGCAGTCAAGGTTTCGCCTGGTGGAACAAGGACAGGTGCGGGTTGACAGAGCCGACCCGCTACGGGAACCTCGCCGGACCGCAGCCCGACAAGAGACAAGGCTTGGACGCTCTGGACACCCGATCCGTGCTGTCATTCGTGCTGTCCGTCAGCGTGTTCATGATGATGGTGTGCGTGGGGCTGGGTCTTTCGATCGAGCACTTCAGGGCCCTGACACGCCAGTCGAAGCCGCTGTGGATCGGCCTCGGGTGTCAATTGCTCGTGGCCCCCGCGTGCGGATTCGCCGTGGCCTGGTTGTATCGCGATCGGCCCGACATCGCACTGGGAGTCGTGCTACTTGTCGCGGCGCCGGGCGGGGCCGTCGCCAACGGGATCGTGCAGTTCGCACGGGCCCGGGTCGATGTCTCGGTGGCCCTGACCACGCTCAACGGCCTGCTCTGCATGGCCCTGACGCCGCTCATCGCAGGGCTGGGGTTCGCGATGTTCAGCGATGGATCGGACGCTCTTCAGCTGCACCCCTGGAGGACCGTGCAGAAGATCGTGCTGCTGGTGGTGCTGCCCGTGACGCTGGGCATGCTGCTGAGAGCCCACCTGAAGGCCGGTTCGGACCTGATGCGGCTCGCACACGACGGCGCGGCAGCACTGGTCGTCGTCATCCTGGCGGTGGTCTTCGTTTCGATCTTCGACCATCTGGCGGCGCGCTGGCTCGACAACCTGCCGGCCGCCTTGCTGCTGTGCGCACTGATGCTGGGTTCCAGCCACGCCGCTGCAGCCGTCGCCGGACTCGACCCGCCGTTGCGGTTCACGATCTCCATCGAGGCCAGCATCCACAACGTGCCCATCGTGGTCCTGATGGCCGATCAACTCCTGAATCGCCCGGAACTGGCCGGCCTGGCCGTGGTCTACGTGCCCGTCATCGCGGTGCTGGCGCTGTCATGGGCGTTTGCGCGTCGGCTCGGGTCGGCGTCGCGGAGTGTCGGCGTCGAGCGTGCGGCCCGCGGGCCGGGCTGACCGGCCGTAACGGCCGCCGGTTTACGCCCGAGGCCGGTACGGGCAAGATCAGCGCTCCCCCATCACGATCCGGAGCGGCCATGGCGATCGACTTCACGCTCAGCGAGTTCCAGCGCGCCCTGCAGGCCGATGCGCGCGGCTTTGCCGCGCGCGTCCTGAGCGAGGTGGCCGCGACGATCCGGCCGCTGGCGCGGCCCGAGGAGCGCTTCTACGCGACGCGGCCCTACTACGACGCCATGGTCGCGGCGGGCTTCGTCAAGGCCCTGATCCCGAAGGAGTTCGGCGGCACCGCACTGTCGACGCTCGACTTCGCGCTGGCGGCCGAGGAACTGGCCGCCGTCGACGTGAACGTGCCCTCGGCGCTGCTGTCCACCGGCCTGGGCCTGCAGCCGCTGCTGCGCTTCGGCAACGCCGAGCAGAAGCGGCGCTTCCTGCCCGATTTCGTCGAGGACGGCGCCCGCCTGGCCGGCATCGCGTTCACCGAGGTCACCGGCGGCGCCAACTACGACTGCCCGGACCCGAGCGCCGGCGTCCAGACCTTCGCGCGGCGCGAGGGCGACGAATGGGTGATCAGCGGGCGCAAGCACTACACCACCAACGGCACCGGATGGGACGGCCGGGGGCCGCACCTGTTCACCGTGGTCTGCCGCACCGACCCCGCGCTGGGGCCGCGGGAATCGCTGGCCGTCATCGTGGTGCCGGGCGGTCTGCCCGGCATCCAGGTCGCGGGCATCCTCGACACCGTCGGTCACCGCGCGACGATCTCGCCGCGCATCCACTTCGACGATGTGCGCGTTCCCGTGGGCAACCTCCTTGGCGCGCCCGGTGACGGCATCGAGATCGTGGAGACCGCCTTCGCGTGGACCGCCGCGCTGATCGGCGCCGCCTGTGTCGGCGTGATGCGGACGGCCTTCGACACGGCGCTGCAGTTCGCTAAGACCGACAAGCGCTCCGGGGCCGTGCCGGTGATCGAGCACCAGAGCGTGGGCTACCTGCTGGCGGACATCAAGATGCGCATCGAGGCGGCCCGCTACCTGACGTGGAAGGCCTGCCATCAGTTCGACCTTACCGAAGGGCGTAGCCGCGAGCTGCCGACCACGGCCAAGGTCTACGCCTCCGAACTCTGCGTGCAGGGGGTCTACGACGCAATGCGCGTGGTCGGGGTGGACAGCTACACCGACATGTTCCCGCTCGCCGGCCTGATGCAGGACGCGCTCTGCTTCCCGCTCTACGACGGCGGCAACCTGGGCGTGCGCCGGCGCCAACTGCACGCGCTGCTCCGCAGCCCCGGCTACGACGCCATGGCGTCGGCCGAGGGCCGGGGCTAGCGCTGGCGTTCCGGGCGCGGGCTCACTTCAAGACGAAGCGCACCGTCGAGGGCTTGCCCGCGACGGTCACCACGGCCACCGCCTTGCTGCCGGGGGCGACCTTGAAGCTGCCGGTGGCCTCGAGCTTGTCGCCGGCCGGCTTCAACACCACCTCCTGCTTCTCGGTGCCGGTCAGCAGCGTGAGCCGGGCGCCCGCGTTCGACACGTCGGCCGGCTTGCCGTGGTCGCGCAGGTACAGCTGGATCACGCTGGGCTGGGCGACCAGCTCGTAGTCGATGTCCTTGACCTCGACCACCACGCCGCCGTGCAGCGGCGTGTGCGCGTGGGCGTGGTCGTGCGGGTCGCCGGCGGCGAAGGCCGTGGTGGCCAGGATCAGGGTCGCGGCGGCGAGCAGGTGTTGCGGCTTCATGGAGCGTCCTTTCGTGTGAGGGGAGAGCAGGGGATTCAGAGCGCCTCGGCGTCCTTGTCGTCCATCAGCGCTTCGGCCGATCGGCGGCCGAACAGCCAGAACATCGCGGGCGTCAGGAAGGTGTCGAGCAGGGTCGAGCTGATCAGGCCGGAGAAGATCACCACGGCCACCGGGTGCAGCACCTCGGTGCCGGGCTGTTCGGCCTCGAACAGCAGCGGCGCCAGCGCGAAGGCGGTGACCAGCGCCGTCATCAGCACCGGGCTCAGGCGCTCGAGCGAGCCGCGGACGATCATCCGCTGGTCGAAGTTCTCGCCCTCGAAGCGCATCAGGTTGATGTAGTGGCTGACCTTCAGGATGCCGTTGCGCACCGAGATGCCGGCCAGCGTGATGAAGCCCACCAGCGCGGCCACCGACAGCGGCTGGCCCGACAGCCACAGCCCGAGCACCGCACCCACCAGGGCCAGCGGGATGTTCACCATGATCAGCGCCGACAGCGCCGCCGAGCGGTAGCGGCTGTAGAGCACCACGAACATCAGCGTGAGCGACACGATCGACAGCAGCCCGACGAGGCGCGAGGCCTCCTCCTGCGCCTGGAACTGGCCGCCCAGGGTGATGAAGTAGCCCTCCGGCAGTGGGGTCTCGGCCACGATGCGGCGGATGTCGGCGACGATCTCCGACAGCGCCCGCCCCGAGGCATTGGCCGACAGCACGATGCGCCGCTTGCCGTCGTCGCGGCTGATCTGGTTCGGGCCGTCGCCTTCCTCGATGCTCGCGAGCCGGGACAGCGGGACACGGCCGCTGGGCGTCTCGATCAGGATCCGGCCCAGCCCCTCCAGCGAGCGTGCCGATTCCGGCAGCTTCACCACCAGCGCGAAGCGCCGGCTGCCCTCGACGATCTGGGTGATCTTCTCGCCCTCCACCAGCGCCTGCAGCGCCGCCAGCACCTGCGGCGCAGGCACGCCGTACTGCGCGGCGGCGGCGGGGTCGATGCGCACCTTGATCTGCGGCGCCAGCACCTGCTTCTCGATCTGCAGGTCGCGACGCCGGGGATCGTGGCCAGCCGCGCGCGCAGCGCGTCGGCCTGGCCGCGCAGCGCGTCGAGGTCCTCGCCGAAGATCTTGATCGCGATCTGCGAGCGCACGCCGGACAGCATGTGGTCGATGCGGTGTGAGATCGGCTGGCCGATCTCCAGCGCGGCCGGCAGGTTGACCAGGCGCGCGCGGATGTCGGCCTTGATCTCGTCCATGCTGCGCGTGAGTTCGGCGGTGGGGCGCAGGCCCACGTCGAGCTCGCTGACGTGCACGCCCTCGGCATGCTCGTCCAGCTCGGCCCGGCCGCTGCGGCGCCCGACGTGCGTCACCTCCGGCACCTGCTTCACCAGCACCTCGGCCTGGCGCGCGATCGCCGAGGTCTCGGTCAGGGTCACGCCCGGGTTCAGGCGCAGCCCGATCAGCAGCGTGCCCTCGTTGAACGGCGGCAGGAAGGTGGTGGGGAAGAAGGGCACCGCCACGGCGGCCACCAGCACCGCCGCGGCGGCGGCGGCCAGCGCGG